>NZ_JBFAKH010000077.1:0-34474 GCF_040655635.1 Streptomyces sp. NPDC050388 | reverse complement strand
ACGACGGCGGTGTAGCTGCCCGGCCAGGCGGTCAGATGGCGGAGCGCACCGCCGCGCGCGGCGAACAGGGCGACGCGCAGCTGCTCGTCGGTGGCACCGCAGCAGGCTTCGGGCGCCGGGGTCGTCCGGGCGCTCTCGCCGAGGGTGTCGGCGTCGGCCTTGACCGTGTAGACCTCCCACGGTTCCCGGCCGGGACCGGTGACCCACACCTTGTCCTGCAGGGCGTAGCAGCAGGAGGTGTCGTTCTCCTCGAAGGTCGCCAGGCCCGCCTCCTCGAGCCGGGTGGCGGCCGCGGTGACCTCCGCGGTGGAGACGACCTCGATGCCGAGGTGGTCCAGGCGAGTGTCCTCACCCGCCTCGCCCTCGATGAGGACCAGCTTGAGCGGCGGCTCGGCGAGGGCGAAGTTGGCGTAGCCCTCACGGCGCTTGGCGGGCTCGGCGCCCAAGAGCTTGGAGTAGAAGGCGATCGAGGCTTCGAGGTCGGCGACGCGCAGGGCGAGCTGAACGCGGGACATGACGATCTCCCATCCGGAGACGACTTGTTTCGACGTCTGTCGATACAGTCGAGGTTGCCATCCGATTAGATGACTGTCAACATAGAGGCATGTCGAAACAAGCAGGTCTTCCGGTGCTCGGACAGGATGACGCGGCGTGCTGTGCGCCGATGGTCCGCGAGCCGCTGGGCGAACAGGACGCGGCCGAGCTGTCGCGGATGTTCAAGGCGCTGTCGGATCCGATCCGGCTGCGGCTGCTGTCGTTGATCGCCTCCCATGAGGGCGGCGAGGCGTGCGTGTGCGACCTCATCGGCCCGTTCGTCGTCTCCCAGCCGACCATCTCCCACCACCTGAAGGTGCTGCGGGAGGCCGGGCTGGTCGGCTCCGAGCGGCGCGGCACCTGGGTGTACTACTGGGTGCTGCCCACGGCCCTGGCGAAGCTGTCCGCCCTGCTCCACACCCCTGCCGTGCCCGCGCAGGCCCCCGCGTGAGCGGGCCGGCGCCGCTGGTGAGGCGGGCGGTCGTCGAGGGACTCGGCACGGCCGGGCTGGTCGCGGTGGTGGTCGGCTCCGGCATCCAGGCCACCGAACTGACCCGCGACGTCGGAGTGCAGCTGCTGGCCAACTCCCTGGCCACCGTCTTCGGCCTCGGCGTGCTGATCGCCCTGCTCGGCCCCGTCTCCGGGGCGCACTTCAACCCGGCGGTCACCCTCGCCGCCTGGTTCACCGGCCGCCGCACCGGCGACGCCCCCACCCTGCGCGACCTCGCGGGGTACGTGCCCGCCCAGATCGTCGGGGCGATCGGCGGCGCGGTACTGGCCGACGCCGTGTTCGGAAAGCCGCCGGCGCACTTCTCCACCCACGACCGGTTCGCCGGCCACCTGTGGCTGGGCGAGGTCGTGGCCACCGCCGGGCTGGTCTGGATCGTCTTCGGCCTGGCCCGCGCGGGCCGCGCGCACCTGGCGCCGCTGCTGGTCGCCTCCTACATCGGGGCGGCGTACTGGTTCACCTCCTCCACCAGCTTCGCCAACCCGGCGGTGACCATCGGCCGCGCGTTCACCGACACCTTCGCCGGCATCGCCCCCGCCTCCGTGGCACCCTTCCTCGCCGCCCAACTGGTCGGCGCCGCTGTCGGCCTCGGCCTGGTCACCGCCTGCTTCGGCCGCCCGGCCTCCGGGAGCGAGGACGAGGTCGTCGTCCCCCACGACGGGCAGCAGCCCGCAGCCCCCGCCCGTTCCGCCGAAGAAAGCGCCCTGACCCGATGAACACCCCCGCCGTCCCCTCCGTGCTGTTCGTCTGCGTGCACAACGCCGGCCGCTCCCAGATGGCCGCCGCCTTCCTCACCCACCTCGGCGGCGACCGGGTGCAGGTCCGCTCGGCCGGATCCGCCCCCGCCGACGCCGTCAACCCGGCCGTGGTGGAGGCCATGAACGAGGTCGGCATCGACATCTCGGCCGAGAGTCCCAAGATCCTCACCGTGGCGGCGGTGCGGTCCTCGGACGTGGTGATCACCATGGGCTGCGGCGACGCCTGCCCGTACTTCCCCGGCAAGCGGTACCTGGACTGGCAGTTGGACGATCCGGCCGGGCAGGGCGTCGGGGCGGTCCGGCCGATCCGCGACGAGATCGAGCGGCGCGTCCGCGGCCTGCTCGCCGAACTCGGCATCGAGGCGGCGTGAGGGCCACCGCGACCGGCGTGCACACCGCGCCGATACGGTCGGAGCACGCCGAACAGGCCCTGGCGACCTCCGCCCCAAGAGGGCTGACGACACAGCACGGTTCGACAACCGCGCTCAGTGCCTCGACGCCGTCCGGGCCCCAGCACGGCCGGGAGTTCCACCGAACCGACGCGTGACGGCTTCCGTCTCCGAGGCCACCACCCCGGACGACACCGACCTCCTCCCCCAGTACGCGACCACCCCGGCAGCACGGGGGCGGGCCGTGCCCTGGCCCCCGCAGCAGTCAGCCACCTGCCGGTGCGGCTCGGACCGCCCGTACCCCGTACGGGGAGTGCCACGGCGCCCGACCGCCACGGTTCCCGGCCCGGACGCCACCACCGACCAGCTGTACACCTGGCTGGACGACACGGCGGGCCTGGAGCTCTACGCCGACATGGTCGCCCGCGTGTACATCCCGTACTGGTACCAGCTCGCCACCGAGATGGGTTGTCTCGACGTCCCCACCGCCCACCTGACCGACCTGCTGCGCCACCCGGGCGCCATCGAACCGCGCTCCTTCGTCCCCCGCGACATTCCTCTGCGCTTCGACCCGGACGCGATGCCGGACATCGGCCGCTGGGTCCGCCGCAGCGGCACCCGCCTGCTGTTCGTCAATGGAACACAGGACCCCTCGACCGCCGAGTCCTCCCACCCGGCCGCCACGACTCCCGCGTCCTGTGGGTCCCCGGCGCCAACCACCACACCACCATCGCCGACCTCCCCACCCCGGACCGCACCGAAGCGACCGCCATGCTCACCCGCTGGGCCGGCCGCGCCTGAAGGTCCCGGAACCGGCCGAGCTCCTGGAGGCTCATCCCTACCGGCCGACGAAGCAAGAGCCGCTGGACACCGACGCGCTGCTGGACATCGCGAACAGTCCGTCCCGGCAGTTCTGAACGACATCGTCCTGTCCACCGGCCCCGGTCGCACCGGGGCCGGTACGACCGTTGCGGCTTGTCGCCGTACGCGGCCCGGCCACCGGGGGTCGAGCCGTCGAGGAACTCCACTGCCTCGGAGTCGTGCACGTCGCAGACCCTGGCCGACCTGACTTATCGCCAGGTGGACGAAACCCTGCACAACCCGGCGGTTGCCGTTGGCGCTGACACGTATGCGCTGGTCAGCGGAGCTCAGCGGACCACCGGGATGCCCAGGGACGCGGTCGTCGGCAGCGGACCGGCTGAGCACAGGCCCCGTACACGGACCGGCATCACTCGTCGACCAGGCGCTCCAGCCGGGCCACCGTCGCGCGCAGCATGGCCAGATGGGCGCGGGCGCGTTCGTCGTCACAGCGGAACGTCGGCATGGACACCGACATCGCCGCCACGACGGCACCGCCCCGGCCGTGGACCGGCACGGCCACACAGCGGCACCCCTCCACGTACTCCTCCAGGTCCTCGGCGTACCCGGCCTGGCGGACCGCGTCGATGAGGGACATCAGGTCGTCCACGTCGACGACGGTGTGGTCGGTGAGCCGGGGCAGTTCCTGGGCGGAGAGCCGGCGCCGGGCCTCCTCGGGAGCCAGGCCCGAGAGCAGCACCTTGCCGATGCCCGTCGCGTGCGCGTGCAGCCGAGAGCCGACGCGGGAGACGAGTTTCATCGGGCGCGGTGACTCCGCGATGCCGATGTAGACGTTGTGGATGCCGTCCAGCCGGGCCAGTTGGACGGTTTCCTCGCACTGGGCGGCCAGCTCCTCCATCAGGGGGCGGGCGTGCATCTCCAGGGTGCCGTGACCGGAGTACGCCTGGCCCAGGAGCCAGGCGCGCAGTCCGAGCCCGTACCGCTTGTCCGCCTCGTCGAAGTCCAGGTAGCCGCGGCTGACGAGGGTCGCCAGCAGTCCGTGGGCACTGGACCGCGGCAGCTGGAGCTCGTCCACCACGTCGGTGAAGCGGACGGAGCCCCGGTCCGCCACCAGGTCGAGGATGCCCAGGACCCGGTCGGCGGACTTCACCGTACCTGTCTGCTGTTCCCCCACTGACCCCTCCCAAAAAGGTCTTGACAGTTCCGACCATGTAATCTCAGATATGTGTTCGCCAACACGAACTCTAGTTCACATAGGCGAACTAATCAATCGGATCCCTTCGGCGGGCGCAGGACACAGGCAGGAGCCGCCCAGCGCCGAGCACAGCCGAACAGGGAAAGGGATGGATCAATGACGAACACCCCTGCGGACAGAGTCGGCACGACGACCACCGTCGACGCCGCGGCCGTGAACTCCGGCATCGGCAAGCTGATGCGGCACCTGATCCCGTTCTTGCTGCTGATGTACATGCTGGCCTTCCTGGACCGGGTGAACATCGGCTTCGCCCAGGAGTCGTTCCAGGCGGACACCGGCCTCAGCAACGCCGCCTACGCCTTCGGTGCGGGCATCTTCTTCCTCGGTTACATCTTTCTCGAGATCCCCAGCAACCTGATGCTCCGCCGCTTCGGCGCGCGGATGTGGATGGCCCGCATCATGGTCACCTGGGGCCTGATCTCGGCGGCCATGATGTTCGCGCACACGGCCACCGCCTTCTACGTCCTGCGGTTCCTGCTCGGTGTGGCCGAGGCCGGCTTCTTCCCCGGAGTGATCTACTACCTGACCCTGTGGGTGCCCGCCTCCCACCGCGGCCGGGTGATGTCGCTGTTCTACTTCGGCGCCCCGCTCGCCTTCATCCTGGGCAGCCCGGTCTCCGGCCTGCTGCTGGAGATGGACGGCCTGGCCGACCTGCACGGCTGGCAGTGGCTGTTCCTCATCCAGGGCCTCGCCACCGTCGTCGTCGGCGTGTTCGTCCTGCGCGTCCTGCCCGACACCCCGGCGCAGGCCCGCTGGCTGGCACCGCACGAGCGCACCGCCCTCACCAGCGCCCTGGCCGCCGAGGCCTCGGACTCGAAGCAGGAGCACAGCGTGCTGCGGGCACTGCGCAGCGGCAAGGTGCTGTACCTGGCCCTCATCTACTTCGTCATCCAGGTCTCCGTCTACGGCGTCACCTTCTTCCTGCCCACCCAGGTCGCCGCCATCGTCGGTGACTCGGTCGGGCTGAAGGTCAGCCTGGTGACCGCGATCCCGTGGATCTGCGCCATCATCGGCTCGGTCCTGGCCGGACGGATCAGCGACCGCACCGGACGCCCGCTGCTGGTGGCCGCGACCTGCCTGGTCGCCGGAGCCGCCGGAATCGCCGGATCGGCCGCCACCGGCAACCCGACCCTGGCCCTGGCCTGGCTGTGCCTGGGCGCCGCCGGATTCATCGCCGTGCAGCCGGTGTTCTGGACCCAGCCCACCGCCCTGCTCACCGGAGCGGCCGCCGCCGGCGGCATCGCGCTGATCAACTCGCTCGGCTCGATCGGCGGGTTCGTCGCCCCCAACATCAAGACCTGGGCCGAGGACCTGACCGGATCCACCACCACAGGGCTGTACGTCATCGCGTCCATCACCCTGAGCGGCGCGCTCCTGCTGCTCGGGCTGGCCGCACAGCGCCGCCGCGCGGCCGTCGGCACCGCCTCCCACTCCCCCACGTCGCAGACCCCCAAGGAGACCGTCTGATGCGCGCACTGGTCATGAAGGGCAACTGGCAGCTGGAGGTCGAGGACCTTCCGGTCCCCGAGCCCGCCCCCGGCGAGATCCTGGTGCGCGTCATCGCCACCGGCATCTGCGGATCCGACATCCACGGCTTCACCGGCGAGAACGGCCGCCGTTTCCCCGGCCAGGTCATGGGCCACGAGACCGTCGGCCGGGTCGGTGCCCTCGGCGAGGACACCGCCGCGCACGGCCTGCGCGAGGGGCAACTGGTCACCGTCAACCCCGTCATCTCCTGCGGGGACTGCGAGGCCTGCGCGGCGGACGCGCAGCAGCGCTGCCCGTCCCGCCGGGTGATCGGTGTGGACCCGGCGCTGCGCTCGGCCTTCGCCGAGGCCATGACGGTGCCGGCCCGCAACGTCGTCCCCCTGTCGGAGGACCTGCCCGTCGAGTACGGCGCCCTCGTCGAACCCCTCGCCGTCGGCTACCACGCGGCCGTGCGCGGCGGATGCGGTGAGAAGGACCGGGTGCTCGTGATCGGCGGCGGCCCCATCGGGCAGGCCGCGGCCCTCGCCGCGGTGCGGCTCGGCGCCGCGGCGGTGGCCGTCAGCGAGCCGAACCCGGCCCGCCGCGACCTGCTGGAACGCCTGGGCCTGACCGCCGTCGACCCGGCCGCCGGCAAACTGGCCGACCTGGTGCCGCAGGCACTCGGTGGCCGGCCGACCCTCACCCTGGACGCCGTCGGTGCCACCGGCACCGTGTCCGACGCCCTGGCCGTCAGCGACCTGGGGTCACGCATCGTCCTGGTCGGCATGCACTCACCGCGGGTCGACATCCCCGCGTACGCGGTGAGCACCGAGGAGCGCACCGTCATCGGCAGCTTCTGCTACTCCGCGAACGAGTTCACGGAGACCGCGCAGTGGGTCGCCGAGACCGACCTCGACCTCTCCGCACTCGTCGAGGGCAGGGTGGACCTGTCCGAAGCGGCCGACAGCTTCACCTCCCTGGCCCGGGGCGAGAACCCGGCCAGCAAGGTGCTCGTATACCCGCACGGCACGGACGATCCGGCCCTCTCCCCCGCCGCCCAGGAGGTCTCGGCATGAGCAGTCGTACCCCCCGTATCCCCCGTATCCGCCACCTGCGCGCCTTCACCGTGGACGCCCAGGGCGGAGCCGACTACCACGACCAACCGGCCGGTCACTGGATCGACGACCGGATCGCCACCCCGATGTCCGTCTACCCCGAGTACCGGGAGAGCCGGCAGACGTTCGGCCTGAACGTGCTCGGCTCCCTGGTGGTCGAGGTCGAGGCCGACGACGGCACCGTCGGCTTCGCCGTCACCACCGGCGGCGAGCCCGCGGCCTGGATCATCGAGAACCACCTCTCCCGCTTCGTGGAGGGCGCGCCCGCCACCGACCTGGAGCGCATCTGGGACCAGATGTACCGGTCGACCCTCTTCTACGGGCGCAAGGGACTGGTCCTCAACGCCATCAGCGGCGTGGACCTCGCCCTGTGGGACCTGCTCGGCAAGCTCCGCGAGCAGCCGGTGTACGAACTGCTCGGCGGCCCGGTCCGCGACGAACAGGTCTTCTACGCCACCGGGGCCCGCCCCGACCTGGCCGAGGGCATGGGCTTCATCGGCGGCAAGCTGCCCCTGCACTACGGCCCCGCCGACGGGGAGGAGGGCCTGCGCGCCAACGTCGACCTCATGCGCACCATGCGCGAGCGCGTCAGTGACGACTTCTTCCTCGCCTACGACTGCTGGATGGCGCTGAACGTCCCCTACGCCACCCGGCTCGGCCACGAACTGGCCGACCAGGGCGTGCGGTGGATCGAGGAGGCCCTGCCCCCGGACGACTACTGGGGTTACGCCGAGCTGCGCCGCAACCTGCCCCCGGGCATGCTCTGCACCACCGGCGAGCACGAGGCCGGGCGGCTGGGCTTCCGGATGCTGCTGGAGATGGGCTGTGCCGACATCATCCAGCCCGACGTGGGCTGGTGCGGCGGGATCACCGAACTGGTCAAGATCTCCGCTCTGGCCGACGCCCACGGCAAGCTGGTGATCCCCCACGGATCCAGCGTGTACTCGTACCACTTCGTCGTGACCCGCCACAACAGCCCGTTCGCCGAGTTCCTGATGATGGCGCCGAAGGCGGACGAGGTGGTTCCGATGTTCAGTCCGCTGCTCCTGGACGAGCCGGTGCCGGTGAACGGCCGGCTCAAGCTCCCCGACACCCCCGGATTCGGCGTCCGCCTCAACCCCGACTGCGCGCTGCGGCGGCCCTTCGCCCGCTGAGACCGCCCCTTGCGCCCTCAAGTTGAATCCGCAACGCACGTAAAGGAACAACCCCTCATGCGACTCTTCCGCCTCGGTGACGCAGGCGCCGAACGCCCCGCGGTGCTCGACGACAACGGCCGGGCCTTCGACCTCCTTCCCCTCACCGCGGACATCGACGGTGCCTTCCTCGCCGGTGACGGCATCGCGCGCGCCCGGCGCGCCCTCGAGGCGGGCGAGCTGCCCGAGCTCGACACCGAGGGGCTGCGCATCGGCGCCCCGCTGGCCCGGCCCGGCGCCGTCATCTGCATCGGCCAGAACTACGCCGCGCACGCCGCCGAGTCCGGGGACCTGCCGCCCGAACAGCCGGTGATCTTCTTCAAGACCCCGAACACCGTGGTCGGCCCCTACGACGAGGTGCTGATCCCTCGGGGCTCGGAGAAGACCGACTGGGAGGTCGAACTCGCCGTCGTCATCGGCAAGCGCGCCCGCTACCTCGACTCCCCCGACGAGGCGCTGGAGTACGTGGCGGGGTACGCCGTCTCCAACGACGTCTCGGAGCGGGCCTTCCAGGTCGAGCAGTCCGGCGGCCAGTGGTCGAAGGGCAAGTGCTGCGAGACCTTCAACCCGCTCGGCCCGTACCTGGTCCCGGCCGACGAGGTGGGCGACCCGCAGCAGCTGCAGCTGCGTTCCTTCGTCAACGGCGAGCCGCGCCAGGACTCCTCCACCGCGGACATGGTCTTCCCGGTGGCCCACCTGGTGCACCACCTCAGCCAGTACCTGGTGCTGGAGCCCGGCGACGTCATCAACACCGGCACACCGCAGGGCGTGGCGCTGTCCGGCCGCTTCCCCTACCTGGCACCGGGCGATGTCATGGAGCTGTCGATCGACAAACTGGGAAGCCAGAAGCAGGTCCTCGGCAAGGCGTAGCCAGCGAGGTTGCGGGCACGCGCCGGAAATCCGCGGGCCCGCAACCACCGCGCCCCGCCCGTACGGGGCATCGGTCGGGGGAGCGGGCTGACCGCTCCTCCGACCGGCCACCCACCGCCATCCGCCGTCCGCCGTCCGCCGGCCGCCGACGTTCAACCACCGTCCGCCGAGGCCCGACCACCGTCCACCGCCTGCCGCACCGAGGAACCGTCATGCGCGTCGCCCTGTTCGTCACCTGTGTCAACGACACGCTCTACCCGCGCACCGGCCGGGCCGTGGTCGCCCTGCTCTCCCGCCTCGGCGTTCAGGTGGACTTCCCCCTGCAGCAGACCTGTTGCGGCCAGGCCCACTACAACACCGGCTACCGCCACCTGACCGAGCCCTTCGCCCGCGGCTACGCCGAGGCCTTCGCCGACTACGACTACGTCGTCAGCCCCTCGGGTTCCTGTGCGGCGATGATCCGCGACAACTACCCCCGCCTGGGGCAGCGCGCCCGCGCCGAGGGACGCGGGGAGGACCTCGCGCGGGCCGTCGCCGAGGCCGTGCCGAAGACCTACGAGCTCACCGAGTTCCTGGTCGACGTCCTCGGTGTCACGGACGTGGGCGCGTACTTCCCGCACACCGTCACCTATCACCCGACCTGCCACGGCCTGCGCATGCTCGGCCTCGGCGACCGGCCCCGGCGCCTGTTGGAGGCCGTCGACGGCCTGGAACTCGTCGACCTGCCGGGCGCCGAGGAGTGCTGCGGGTTCGGCGGCACGTTCGCGGTGAAGAACGACGCCGTCTCCGCCGCCATGGGCGCCGACAAGGTCCGCAACGCCGAGTCCACCGGGGCCGAGGTGCTGTGCGCCGCCGACAACTCCTGCCTGATGCACATCGGCGGCGTCCTCTCCCGGAAGAGCTCGCCCACCCGGCCCGTGCACATCGCCGAGATCCTCGCCTCCACCCGGGAATCCCCCCTCACGCTTCCCGCTGCCGGAGCCGGCGGCCCCGTTCCCGTCACCACCGGTCCCGAAGGAGCCCCCCGATGAGCGCCGTTCCCCTGGGCATGCCGTCCTTCCCCCGCGCCGCCCGGACCGCGGTGCGCGACGAGACCCTGCGCGGCAACCTGCGCCACGCCACCGGCACCATCCGGGCCAGACGGGCCCAGGCGGTGGCCGAACTGGAGGACTGGGGCGATCTCCGCACCGCCGGCAAGGAGATCAAGGACCGCACCCTGCGCCACCTGGACCACTACCTGGAACAGGCCGAGGCCGCGGTCACCGCCGCCGGCGGCACCGTGCACTGGGCGGCCGACGCCGCCGAGGCCAACCGGATCGTCACCGACCTGGTCCGCGCCACCGGCGAGCGCGAGGTGATCAAGGTCAAGTCCATGGCCACCCAGGAGATCGGCCTGAACGAGGCCCTGGAGGCCGCGGGTATCACCGCCTGCGAGACCGACCTGGCCGAACTGATCGTCCAACTCGGCGAAGACCAGCCGTCGCACATCCTGGTCCCGGCCATCCACCGCAACCGCTCCGAGATCCGCGACATCTTCGCCGAGAAGATGGGACGGTGGGGCCGACCCGCCCCGGAGGGACTCGGCGACACCCCCGCCGAGCTGGCCGAGGCCGCCCGCCTGCACCTGCGGGAGAAGTTCCTGCGCGCCAAGGTCGGCATCTCCGGCGCCAACTTCCTGGTCGCCGAGACCGGCACCCTGGTGGTGGTCGAGTCGGAGGGCAACGGGCGGATGTGCCTGACCCTGCCCGAGACCCTGATCTCGGTCGTCGGCATCGAGAAGGTGGTACCCACCTGGCGGGACCTGGAGGTCTTCCTGCAGACCCTGCCCCGCTCCTCCACCGCGGAGCGGATGAACCCCTACACCTCCACCTGGACCGGCACCACCGACGGCGACGGCCCGCGCGCCTTCCACCTGGTGCTGCTGGACAACGGCCGCACCGACACCCTCGCCGACGAGGTCGGCCGCCAGGCCCTGCGCTGCATCCGCTGCTCGGCCTGCCTCAACGTCTGCCCGGTCTACGAGCGGGCTGGCGGCCACGCCTACGGCTCCGTCTACCCGGGCCCGATCGGCGCCATCCTCACCCCCCAACTGCGCGGCACCGCCGGCGAGCTGGACGCCTCGCTGCCCTACGCCTCCTCCCTGTGCGGGGCCTGCTACGAGGTCTGCCCGGTGGCCATCGACATCCCCGAGGTGCTGGTCCACCTGCGGGAACGGGTCGTCCAGGGCGGCGAGGCGACCGTGCGCGGCGAACGGGTCACCATCAAGCCCGCCCGCGGGCACGCCGCCGAACGCGCCGCGATGCGCGCCGCCGGTTGGGCCCTGGGCCGGCCGCGGCGCCTGGCCGGCCTCCAGCGCGCCGCCGCCGCGGGCCGCCGGCTCGTCCCCCGGCGCGTTCCCGTGCCAGGACCCGCCGCGGCCTGGACCGACACCCGCGACACCCCCCGCATCCCCGCCGAGTCGTTCCGCGCCTGGTGGCAGCGGCAGCAGCGCAGCGGCGGACAGCCGCCGGGCCGCCCCGCGCCCCCGGCCGGCAGCAGCCCGGCCACCCCGTCCCCGTCCGTGTCCCCGGCCCCGGAGAGCGACCGATGAGCACTTCCTCCCGCGACCTCGTCCTGCGCCGCGTCCGTGCCGCCCTCGCCGACGTACCCGCGTCACAGACCCCCGAGGACGTTCCCGTGACACGCGCCTACCGGGAGGCGCACGTTCCCGCCGGGCGTCCCGGCGAGGTCCTCGACCTCCTCGCCGAGAACCTCGCCGACTACCGTGCGCTGGTGCACCGCAGCACCGCCGGGGAACTGCCCGCCACCATCGCCCGGTTGCTGGCCGAACGCGGTGCCCGCACGGTGGTGGTCCCGCCCGGGCTGCCCACCGCGTGGCTGGCCGCCAGCCCGGTCGAGCAGATCCCCGACTCCGCGGAGCTGACGGCCGAGCGCCTCGACGGCGTCGACAGTGTCGTCACCGGCTGCGCGGTGGCGGTCGCCGAGACCGGCACCGTCGTCCTCGACACCGGCCCCGGACAGGGCCGCCGGATGCTCACCCTCGTGCCCGACCACCACATCTGCGTCGTCCACTCCCCCGACCAGGTGGTCGCATCCGTCCCGCAGGCGCTGCGACGACTGGCCCCGGCCCGCCCCCCAGACCTGGATCTCCGGTCCGTCGGCCACCAGCGACATCGAACTCGACCGCGTCGAGGGCGTCCACGGCCCCCGCACCCTCGAGGTCGTCCTGGTCACCGACTGAGCGCCCACGGGGTGCCCGCCGGGGCACTCCTCCTTCGTGATCATCCGTCTCGCACGGCACGTCCAGAGGTTCGCCCTCAAGGAAGACCTCTTCCACCACGACGTGGTACCCGGGACGTATCACCCGACGATGTCGGAGAAGACTCGCCGACGACCTGTTGTGGATTCCGCGGCCCGCTCCGCTCGTGGCGTTCCTGGCGTCCGATGACGCGCGCTGGATCACCGGGGACACCGTCCCCGTCTCCGGCGGCATGCGCTGACGCCAGGCGGTCTTCGCCGCTGCCCCGAGAACGGCCGGAGCCGTTGCTCAGGGTCAGCGAGGGGTGAGGAGGCAGAACTCGTTGCCCTCCGGGTCGGCCAGAACCGTCCAGGGGATTGCGGACTGGTCGATACCGGGGTCGGTGGCGCCCAGGGCGCGCAGCCGGACTTCCTCTGCTGCCAGGTCGTCACCGGGGTAGGGGCGGACGTCGAGGTGGACGCGGTTCCACACGCTCTTGGTGTCGGGGGTGCGGAGGAACTCCAGGTAGGGGCCGACGCCCTGGGCGGAGCGCATGGTCGCGTGGTCGTCGGTGACCTCGTGCAGCGTCCAGTCCATCGCCTCGCCCCAGAACCGGGCCATCGCTCGTGGGTCGGTGCAGTCGACCACCATCGCGGCGATCGGCCCGGTGCCCCGGTAGGTCGGGCGGGGCTCCAGGACGCAGAACTCGTTGCCCTCCGGGTCAGCCATGACCGTCCAGGGGACGTCGCCCTGACCCACGTCGGCGGGCGTCGCGCCGAGGTCCTTCAGGCGCGCGACCAACTCCGCCTGATGGGCGGTCGAGGTGGTGGCCAGATCAAGGTGCACCCGGTTCTTCACCGTTTTGGGTTCCGGGCGGGCGACGATGTCGACGCAGACGGCCACGGGGTCGGGGTAGGCGAAGCCCACGGGTTCGAGGTTGGTCACACCGGGCGCCTCGCTGTCGACACCCCACCCGAGCGCCTCCGCCCAGAACCGACCGAGCGCGGAGTCGTCCCGGGCCTTCATATTGATCTGCACGAGCCTTGTTGTCATGCACAGATCCTAGAAGCCGCCGCCGACCCGGGCCACCGCGATCAGACATGCGCTCGGCCCGGCGCCGGCCATGGCCCCCCCCCTCGTCGAGCCCGTGCGAGTCCTTGATGGTGTGGACCGACGACGAGACGGCGGCTGCCGGCCACGGCAGAGCTCCCACACGTCACGGACGAGGGATCCGGACCCGCCCTCGGACCGGACCCCTCACCGCGTGCTGCTCCTCGCTAGGCCGCTCGGCGCGCCGGGTGGAAGTTGATGCGTTCGCTGACGACGGGGAAGCCGGCCTTGGCGAAGTTCGCGGCCATGGGGAAGTTGCCCTGGTCGGTCCCTCCGCCGATGAACTCCGCGCCTTGTTCGACGAGGAAGTGGGTGCACTCCGCGAGGAGGTCGTAGGCGTAACCGTGACCACGCTGTTCTGGGACGACTCCGATGAAGCCGATGGTCGGCCCGGAGGGGTTGTGGGCAGGGATGTGGACGCCTGCCAGGTCGCCCCCCGGCGTGTACGCGACCTGCCACCACTCCCGCGGGGAGGGGCACCAGTGGAAGAAGTCGAGTTCCTCCTGGGCGGCCCGGTCGAGGCCGCCCTCCTCGATGGCCCTGAGCGCGTGGGCGTCCAGAGTGACGGAGTGGATGCGGCGCAACGCGTCGAAGAACACCGTGTCGTCGGGTTCGGCGCTGAAACGCAGGCGTCCGGGCCGCTCGGGCAGGCCTCGCTCCGGGGTCCAGCGGTACAGGAAGCGTTCCACCAGGAGTTCGTACCCGGCGGCTCGTGCGGCGGCGAAACGTGTCTCGGCGGCGGCGCGCAGGTCGAGCTCGTCCCGCCAGCCGGCCGGCGGATTGATCTCGAGTTCGACCTGCCAGGGGGCGGAGCGCAGGAGTTCGGCCCCCGCCTCCTCCTCGCCCTCGGCCACGTCGAACCAGTTGATGTTGAGGGGCTCCGGGTCGTCGGGGCCGCCCCACCACGCGCCGCGTGCGACGACCTCGCCGTCGCGCAGGGCGACGCGCATCCAGTCGGGGCGGAACCGGGTGCGCCGGTGGCCTTCACGGGCGCCCAGGGGGTCGGGGAGTTCGTCGAAGAGACGGGTGTCGCTCGCGGTGAGCGCGCGGATGACCGGATCGGTCATGGATTCCTCCGGGATACAGGCTGCTCGGAGCGCTCCCGGTCAGAACTCGTGAACCACGCCGGGACAGCGGAAAAGGGAGCGCTGGAAAGGTGTGAACCGCACGGCACTCGCCTCCTTCCGTCCATCTCAGGGCGTGGAGCCACACCGTACGTGCTCTCCCCCGGGCCCGTCCAAGGATTTCCGCGGCCCTGGGAAGGAAGGGGTTCGCGGGACGATGCAGAGCACTCCCGAAGGCCTGCGGGGCCTTGGTGCTCCGCCCGTGGATCGCGATCGTCATACCTGACGTGCTGTCAACTCACCTGTCGGCGGATGAGTACCCGAATCGGCGAGCTGTGCCTGCCGAGTGGCAGGCCAGGGTCTGCAGGTGGTCTGCGGGCAGGCACCTGCAGGGTCACATCGACGCTTGACCTCCTTACAGCTGGTCCCCCCTGCCGGCTGGTTCCGGAGGATGCATCCCGCCACCGTCCTTGATGTCCTCTTCACAGGTGCGTCGGTCGTAGGACTGGTCATTGGGGATGAACAGCACTCCGGCAACCTGCTCGGGGTGCTCGACATCGAGCCAGTCGTCGCCCGTGCGGGCACCGTCAGGCTCGGGCCGCGCCCCGGACGAATAGACCATCTGACACCCCAACGCCACGCGCTTCTTGTCGACCGCGCAGGCGTCCACTGCAGGACCGGAATATTTGTCGGCGCCGTCGAAGCGGTAGTGGAAGTGGACCTTGTCACCTTCGGAGGGCACCTGCGGGTGGAGCTCAAGGCGCCAGTCAACGACCTCGGCGGTGGCACCGGGACGCTGCCCGTGCGTGTCCTCGATCTGCACCCTGACACCGGCCTCACCGCGCTCCGCCGTCGTGTCGGTGCAGCTCCAGAGGAAAGAGCAGCCGGACAGGGCGAGGATCACCAGGATCGACGAAGCACCGGCAAACAGCCGTAAGGGGGACACGAAGGTGACCTCCGGTCGGGGCAGGGCCGAGCAGCGTATCCCGAGGCCCGGCAGCCGCGGGTGCCGACGACGAGGAGATGCACGAGCGGCAGCGCAAGGCGCGCTCCTCCCGACGCATCCGGGTCGAGCACGGCATCGCCCACCTGAGGAACCGGCGGGCACCGGCCCTTCACCTCGGCCGCCGCGAGCACGCGGACGACACCGCCCAGGCCGCCGCCGGTCTGTTCTCCCAGCAACAGAACGCCCGAGAGCCGCAATCACACGGCGGCGGGAGGGAGGGGCGTGGCCTGGTGGTAGTACATCTGCCACGTCGCAGCCGCACCCCGCTTGCGCCAGAGCGAACTTCGCCATGCCCGGTTGCCGTCCAACGTGGTCTCGTAGGTGAGATGCACCAGCCCGGGAGACAGCAGGACGCCGGTGAAATTCGAGGGCTCGTAGCGCGGGCCGCTTTCAGCGGCACCGTCCAGCTCGGGCAGCGCGGCAATCATCTCCTCATAGGTCCACCGCCGCCCCGAAGCACCGACCTCTACGAAGTCCGGGGCCAGGAGCTCCCGGGCGAGCGAGCGTGTGGCACGCACTCTGGGGTCCATCAGACGCAGCTCGCCTGCGATCGCTTCCCGTACCTCATCTGTCTCTCGGCTCATGCAGGCATCTTCGTCCAGGAGCCCGAGCCCTCCGCAACCGAGTTACCACCCGCCGGGCACAACCTGGCCTCCAAGCCGGCTGCGGCCACCTGTCGAGACGGCCCCTGAGCAGGGAGCGGCCGGGGGCCACCGAGCGGCGAGCTCTGGACCGCCTACGAGAAACGGACGGACCATTATGCCCCTTATGGCACCTCGCCAGTGGTTTTCTGCTCCCAGTACCTCCGGTGGTAGCGAAGGTACTCCTGGTGAACTCGGTGACTATCTTTCACGGCGAGCTTCGGCAAGAGCCTCACGCCCGACAAGCCCGCATGCGCAATGACCGACCAGTCTTCGTCAACTGTGATGGCACCAATGTCGAGCCGTACATGACAGTTAGGGCAGAGACACAAGATGTTGGGCTCGACGTCGGGACCGTGGTGGGGCTTCCCCAGAGGCCGTATGTGAGCACCCTCGCTGTACGGCCTGCCGTCCGGCCCGACCAGCTGGAGACCACAGAGCTGACACTCCCCCTTGTAGAGCTGCTTGATCCGTCTCGCGGCAGCCGTATCCCGGATCAAGCGGCGGACCCGCATGCTGCGCGATCGCGGGAACTTCTCCACATCCTGGCGCTCACCAGACAGCCCTTCATACGCCTGCCGGTCTTGCTCATCGTCGAGCTCTTCCAGCACTTCGAGGACACGGCGCTCGAGCGGAGTCTGCGCCTGCTTAAGAACCGGCAAACGCCGCAGATCGAACTGACAAATGTGAATCGGCGATCCGTCAGGGGCCGGACGCTTGGAAACAGCCGTACGAACATCTGTGATCTCGTACAGGCCGTCATACCGGTAGGAGTCGGACGGCGAGTACCGCGGGTCCCCCTCGTACCCTCGGATCACGCGGATGGGATGCCCCCGCTCATAGCTGAGCCGGAGGGCAGCATTGTCCACATACGACCACGATTGACTGCGCAGCAACCTGCCGGCGGAATCCTTGTCCTTGCCCTCCGAAGCCCCCGTGTACCGGATCCAGTCCCAGTGGTCTTCATCGTCCTCGTAGCCCCCGTGCAGGACAATCGCGTCTCCGACCCTTCTGCCGTCCTGGTCCTCGAGCCAGGAAATGCCCCGCTGGTTCGTTTGATGCAGTTTCGCCCGCTGCACGTGCAGTCGCCGATGGAAGACCTCGCCTACAGGCACGCCTTCCACATGTCCGATGACTCGTTCGATTCCCATCCGCCCATACTTGAGCGAGATCGATCAAATTTGTCAATTCCCTTTTGGGGCCAGCCTTGTTGAGGCCGCAAGGCTTGTCCCATCGGACTACCTCAGCCAGGGCTGTCAGAGCGCTCTGTTACACATGTGCCTCATTGCCCCGAGTGCTCAAAGGAGCTCACGTGTCCGAGCTAGAGGACCTGGCCCACCCCGCCCCGGGCCTATACGAGCAGCTGATCACGCTCCGCTTCGAGGAAAAGCTGAAGGAGCTCTCCCGGCTCGGCTGGCGTCCGGTGAGCGACGCTGTGGGGCCCGAATCGGTCCCTCACGTGCTCGCGCGGCACGTCTCCCACACCGTGCGCCGCGTCCTCCAGAATCTGCCCGCCGACGATCGCGTGCACGCGGCCAACCACATCCTGGAATCCATCAGCACGCTCAAGGGAGCACAGGAGTGGGTGGACCTCGTCGCAGACGGCCCCCGACAACTCCTGGCCGTCACGCGACAGGAAGCACCTGGGGTCTTCGCCATGCGTCCCGGCGTCCCGCTCTCGGACACCGCGCTCCTCACCAACTCCCCCGAGGATCCGAGCCTCGGATTTGAACTGCGCGCGGAGCTCGCCACCGCCGACCGCGTGGACCTCCTGTGCGCCTTCGTCAAATGGCACGGGCTGCGCGTCATCGAGCGGTCCTTGCAGGCGGCCCGGGAGCGAGGTGTGCCGATACGGGTTCTGACCACCACGTACATGGGGGCCACCGAGCGGCGAGCCCTAGACCGCATGGTCGAAGATTTTGATGCCGAGGTGAAGGTCAACTACGAGACGCGGTCGACCCGGCTTCACGCCAAGGCGTGGCTGTTCCAGCGGAACAGCGGCTACCACACGGCATACGTCGGCAGTTCGAATCTGTCGAAGGCCGCGCTCCTCGACGGCCTCGAGTGGAACGTGCGCCTGTCCTCCGTGGCCACGCCCGAGGTGATGCGGAAGTTCGAGGCGACGTTCGAGTCGTACTGGAACGACCCGTCCTTCGAGACGTACGAACCCCACTCCGACGGCAGTCGCCTTCAGGAAGCACTGGCAGTGGCCGGTGGTGCTCCCTCAGCAGACCGATCCATCACGCTGTCCGGCCTCGAGGTCCGACCGTACCCCCATCAGCGCGACATGCTCGAGCGCCTTGACGTCGAGCGCAAGCTGCACGATCGGCACCGCAACCTCCTGGTGGCAGCCACGGGTACAGGCAAGACGGTCATGGCCGCGCTGGACTACAAGCACCTCCGCCGGAGGCACGAGCGCGACCTGCGCCTCCTCTTCGTCGCCCACCGCAAGGAGATCCTGCAGCAGTCCCTGCGGACGTACCAGGACGTCCTGCTTGATGCGAACTTCGGAGAGCCCCTGCACAGCGGGGAGATCCCGGAGCGCTGGACGCATGTCTTCGCAAGCGTGCAGTCGCTCAACGCAAGAGCGCTTGATCGTCTCGTCCCCGACCACTTCGACGTCATCGTGATCGATGAGTTCCATCACGGAACCTCACCGACGTACCGGAAGATCGTTGATCACTTCCAGCCGCTGGAGCTGCTCGGTCTTACGGCCACCCCCGAACGCATGGATGGCAAGAACATCCAGGACGAGTTCTTCGACGGCCGTATCGCCGCCGAGATGCGTTTGTGGGAGGCACTGGACAACAACCTCCTCTGTCCCTTCCATTACTTCGGCATCAGTGACAACACCGACCTGAGCGCCGTGGAGTGGAAGCGAGGAGCCTATGACGTGAGCTCGCTCAGCAACGTCCTGACGGGTAATACGGTCCGTGCTGGCCTCGTCGTGAAGGCCATCGAGGAGAAGGTGGCGAATCCCAGCGGGATGCGGGCGTTGGGGTTCTGTGTCTCCGTCGCTCATGCGCACTTCATGGCGGAGTCCTTCCGTTCCGCCGGTTTCAACGCCGTCGCCGTATCCGGGGAGACACCGGCTGATCAGCGGCGGCAGGCGCTCGCGGACTTGAAGTCCGGGGATCTGCAAGTGGTCTTCTCGGTCGATCTCTTCAACGAAGGTGTCGACATCCCTGATGTCGACACCCTGCTCCTTCTCCGTCCCACCTCGAGCGCGACCGTGTTCCTCCAGCAACTCGGCCGTGGTCTCCGGCGCTCCGACACCAAGGCGGTGTTGACCGTCCTGGACTTCATCGGCCAGCACCGCAAGGAGTTCCGTTTCGAGAACCAATTCCGCGCCTTGACGAATCTGACGCGCAAGCGGCTGCTGGACCACATCGAACACGACTTCCCGCAGCTCCCCTCCGGCTGCGAGATCATGCTGGAGGAGAAGGCCAAGCGCACGATCATCGCCAACATCAAGGATCAGCTCAACGTCAACGTGACCACGCTGGCCCGTGAAGTCGCCGAGTACGCAGAGCCCCGTCTCAGCCGCTACCTGGAGGAAAGCGGGCGGGAGCTCAAGGAGGTGTACCGGGGGAACGGGAACTCGTGGACCGGGCTGCTCCGCCGCGCCGGATTGATGGACCGCGAGGCGCCCGAAGGAGAGGCCGCGTTCCTCAAACGGGTACCTGCCTTCCTCCACGTCGACGACCCGCTGCGCGTGGCCGAGTACACACGCATGCTGGAAGACGACGCCCCTGCCTACAGCGACCTCGATGAGAAGGGGAAGGCGTACGCGCGCATGCTCTTCTTCCAGCTGTGGCCGCTGGGCGGTGTCACGCGGAAGGGCTTCGCGCACTACGACGCCGGGTTCGCCGTCCTCCGAAAGCAGCACGCTTTCCGCAGTGAGCTGCGCCAAGTGCTGGCGTACAACCTCGCACACACCGAGCACGTGCCCATCCCCCTCCTCGGAGCGTCCGGAGACCGGGGTGTTCCGCTGGCCGTGCACGCTTCCTACACCCGCGAAGAGATCCTTCCCGCTCTCGGCCAGTCCGACATCGGGGGCTTCATGCCGGGGGACTTCCGGGAAGGAGTGAAGTGGTGCGAGTCCGTGAAGACCGACGCGCTCCTCATCACCCTCGAAAAGGACGAGAAGGACTTCTCCCCGCAGACCCGCTACCGGGACTTCGCACTGAGCGAGACGCGGTTCCACTGGGAGTCCCAGAACCAGACCTCGGAGACGTCCGCGACGGGGCTGAGATACCAGCGTCACACCGCTCAGGGCAGCCAGGTGCTGCTGTTCGTCCGCCGCTACAAGACCACCGACATAGGCGGTGCTCAGCCATGGATGCTGCTGGGCCCTGCCGAGTATGAGAGGCACGAGGGCAGTAAGCCGATGGCCATCACCTGGAAGGTGAAGTACCCCATTCCGGCAGATGTGTTGTCGTACGCCAAGGCGGTGGCTGCGGGCTGACCTTCATCGAGAGGCGCGAGCCGCATCCAGTTCGGCCTCGAAGCGCGTCTGAGCGCGGTCGAGGATGTCATCGGCGTCATGGCCATGGGCCTGAAGCCAGTGCAGGAGGTCGGCGATGACGTCGATGGCGGTTGCCTCGGCCGCCATGGAGCCCAGCCGGCTTCGCCGGAACGTGGTGCAGGGCTCGCTCTCTCCGTAGGAGCTGAGCACCCTCGCGGCTCTCGCTCCCCGTGCGCCGCCCATATGCCCCTCGGGCACGGCTGGTACGACGACGAGCTCGCACCACGTCACCTTGCAGTCGCCGTGCAGTTCGACGCCCCAGCGATCCGCGAGGGCGTCGACCAGCGCCATACCTCGTCCTCCTTCGGCGTCGTCACTGGCCTCCAGAAGGGTAGGAAGCGCGCGGGCGTCGGGGTCACGCACTTCGATGCGAAGACGGGTTCCGTTGAGGAGGACGGCGAGATGGGCCGGGGTTCCTCGACCGATGTGCGTGATCACGTTTGCGACGAGCTCGCTTACACACAGTTGGGCCGAGTCGATGAACTCTTGGAAGCCCCAGGCTTCCAGATGCGTCCGCACGAGGCTGCGCAAGGCTGAGACCTCTTCCGGCTCCGCAAGGAAGGGAAGCCCCCAAGATGTCAGGGACTTGTAGGCGACATACTGCACGGCTCAACTCCTACCTGGGCCACGATGGTTACACGCTGAAGCTCATTCCATACTGAGAGTTGCATTGAAACTCTCAAAATGGAACTCTCATCACGTACTAGTGGGAGCGCGGAAGCGCACTGGGCGCCCCCGCGCACACGCCGTCTTGCCCCGGCGTCCCGCATCTATGGACGCTCTGAAGTGATCGAATCGAAGGGCTACTTCTATGCCGGTTGGACCGACGACCCGCAGGCGCCAGTTGGGCGCCGACCTGCGCCGACTGCGTGAGCGCAAGGGCCTGACGCTCGAGGAAGCAGGCGCCCGGGTGGGCATCTCAAAGGCAACGCTCAGTCGCTATGAGACGAAGGAGGGCACGGTCAAGTGGCCCGCAGTGGAAGCCCTTTGCCGGGAGTACGAAGCCTCAGACGAGGAACGACTCGCCCTCATCGACCTGGCGAAGGGCGCGAAGATCCAGGGGTGGTGGCGCTCACTGGCAGACCCCATCCCCGAGTCTATGAACCTGATGCTCACACTTGAGGACGAAGTCGTACGCGAGGACCACTACGCGTGCATGTACATCCCGGGCCTCCTCCAGACACGCCCTTACGCAGAAGCCGTCCACCGGGCGTCAGAGGTGCACTGCCCCGAGCGGGAGGTACAGCACATGGTCGACATCCGCATGAAGCGGCAGGAACTCCTAGACCGCAAAGAGCCACCCCGCATCTGGTGCGTGATCGACGAAGCCGCCCTCAGGCGCCAAGTGGGCGGACGTTCGGTCATGCAGGAACAGTTGGGTCACCTGCTGGCCATGGCGGAGCGCCCACACGTGACCGTACAGGTGCTGCCTTTCTCAACAGGAGCGCATGCTGCGTCCGTTGGGAGCTTCGTCGTTTTGCGCGGCCCGTCGCCCGAGTTGGACGTGGTGTACGTCGATCTCCTCGGTGGTGGCTTGTTCATGGAGAAGAAGCCGGAGCTGGAGCGGTATAGGTTGGCGTTCGAATATCTGAGCGCCCAGGCACTCGACCTCGAGTCGTCGACGGAGCTCATCCAGCGCCTAAGCGAGGAGTGACGATGACAGCGGCCTCCAGCCCTCAGTGGTTTAAGTCCTCCTACAGCGGCGGCAGCGGCACTGAGTGCGTGGAGTGCGCGCGGGTCGGTGGCGGCATGTGGGTGCGTGACTCGAAGTGGCGGGACGGGGCGGTACTGACCGTCACGAACGGGGCCTGGCAGGCGTTGTTGGACACGGTGGGATGCGGTGCACCGAGTCTTCAGTCGAAGAGCTGAGCCGATTCGTTCGGATCCTGCCCGATGGCCGAGGTTGTCGTTGCTGATGTCCACATGGCTCACCGCATCAGCGCTCTGATCTCGGCCATCGGCCTCCTTGGCGGCGTGCTGCTGCTCGTCGTTGCCGTTCACGCGTACCGCTCCGGGCATCGGCTCTCTGGGCCGCGGCTGGAGCTGCGATCTTCCTCAGCACCTTGCACACGTTCGTACGGGACGTGCGGCGACTGCGCGCCGGGCGGACGTCCTGATGAGCGGTGTCGGCCTCGAAGGGTCGCGCCCGGCCGGCGTCACGGCGGGACATGCTCAGCACAAGTCACCTGTATAAGGGGAAACTTGGAACGACAGGACACGGTGGGAGACGGTGAAGGCCGGCCACCGTGGAGGCGCGTGGCGGGCGGGGCGCCGGAAGAGGGGGCAGGTGGCAGCGTCGAGGATGGTGTGGGGGCAGCCGGACCCGAACCTCGAACTGGCCGCGGAGGCGGGTGTCGTCGGGGCGTTGAAGGCTCTCGGTAAGCGCCTTCACGAGTCCCATGGCGGCCTGGAGCACGCCGAGCGGTGGCTGCTCGCCGCAGCCGAGGCCGGGGATCGCGAGGGGGCGGGATCACGGGAGTTCGACTCTCAGCGGCGCCAAAATAGTTAATATCGCCTGAGCCTCGGCGGGGGAGGGCATCGTGGCAGGCGCATCCAGTGATCATTCCACTGCCAAGTTGTGGGCACTGATCGGCGGAATCGCATCCGTGCTGTCGATCCTGACCTGGCTGGGCGTGAGCAACGCGGCGGAGCTGAAGGACCTGCTGGCCGACTCGCCCCCATCCAGTTCCAGCCCAGCCCCGTACACATCTTCGCCGACCGTCCACACCCCCGATAGCCCTGGCATCAGTGAGGGGAACACCGACGATTCCGGCCCCGAGCCGTCGACACCCACTCCGGATCCCACCGAAGAGGCGTTCAAAGCCATCTCGGCCGGCGACTGCCTGGCGGTCCACGACACGGGCCGCGGGGGCACCACCAGCATCGACTGGAACGTCGATGTTCCGCCGGACCCCGTGTCCTGCGCCGGCGAGCAGGCGCAGGTCCAGGTGACCGCCACCGACACGGCCTGCCCCACCAGCTATGGGAAGTCGTACTGGAGCTATCAGTCCGCCACCACCGGCAACACCACGAAGCTCTGCCTCACCCGCGTCTACCACGCCGACTACTGCCTGCTCGGCCAGCAGTCCGGCGACTCGATCTCCCTCGGCCTGATGACGGCCGTGGCCTGCCGACGTGAGCCGGTGCCCGTCCCGTACAACCAGATCATGCACATCACAGGCGTCTACCGCGCCCCGGCGGGCGCCAACGCGAACAACTGCCGCCGGGTGGCAGGCGACCAGACGCGCTACTGGGCCACTCTGGTGGACGACGGCGCCATGCTGCTGTGCACCACGATCTACCAGGGTGGCTGACCGACAACTCAGTTCCTCCCACCCTCGCCCAAGCATGCCTGTGAGAAGACCAGTTCAGCCGGCCGTGGGTCTGTGTGGCGACCGCATCGGTTCGCCGGGTCGGGTCAGGCCGCGGTTTCGAGGGTGCGTCCGCCCCAGTGGTCGAGCGTGCCGTCGGCCGTCGGTGTCACGTCGGCGGCTCGGCTCGGCCGGCCGGTGGCTCGCCAACGGTCTCGGCAGGGTGTGGCCCGGCTACGGTCGACGGTCGGCTCCGCTTGTGTAGCCGGTCTCCGTCATCGCCCGCAAGGCCTCCAGCGAGGCGCTGTCAGCGGTTCCCGCACTCCTGACCCACGCCAGGGACAGTGCGGAGAGGAACAGGGTGTCGGCCTGGACCGAGGCCCGTGCGGTTCCGTCGCGCTGCGCGGACCGGAGCAGCTCGTCGGTGATGGCGGTCAGGTTCTGGCAGGACACGGCGAGCGGGGAGTCGCCCTCCTCGAGGGCGCTGATCACCGGGTTGGGCAGCCCGCTGAAGAGGCTCAGGTAGTCCTCGAGGACCCGCATCCACTGCCGCAGTGCCTCGTCCGGGTCCGCGATCCGTTCGATCTCGGCGCGGCGGGCGAGCAGTTCCTCCCCGCGGACGTGCAGGGCGGCGGCGAGCAGTGCCTCGCGTTGGGGGAAGTGGCGGTAGAGCGTGGCGGGGCCGACGCCGGCGTCCTTGGCGATCGCCTCCAGTGAGGTGCCGATGCCGTGTTCGGAGAAGTGGCGGAGTGCCACGTCGAGGATCTTGGCGCGATTGCGCAGTGTGTCGCTGCGCGGCCTGCGCTCCCCTGACTGCCCGCTCGCCATGGCGGCCCTCCCGTACTGCCGTGACTCTGAGCCTTGACGTAACGGAGGCTACCTCCGTATCGTCCCAAGCGAAAGTGGATGCTGCCTCCGTTTATGGATGCGGGGCGACGGTGTCCCACATCGCTAGGGATTCGACATGCACAAACCACGACAGATGCACCTGACCGTCCAGCTCATCGGCGGTACGGGCATCGAACAGGGCGCCTGGCGCTGGCCCGGGGACCAGGCGGACGCCTTCATCGACGTCGACTTCCTCGTCCGGGCGGCCCGGATCGCCGAGCGGGGCAAGCTCGACGCGATCTTCTTCGCCGACACCCCCGCCGTCACGGTGGACCTGGCGACGAGTTCACCGCAGGCGGCCCTCGACCCGGTCGTCGTACTGACCGCCCTCGCCCGGGAGACCGAGCGCATCGGGCTGGTCGCCACCGCGTCCACGACGTTCAACCACGCCTACACCGTCGCCCGCCAGTTCCGCGCCCTGGACCTGGTCAGCGGCGGCCGGATCGGCTGGAACGCCGTCACCACCTCGCACCCCGCCGCCGCCCTGAACTTCGGCGCCGACATCCCCGACCGGGCCGAACGCTACGCGCACGCCGAGGAGTTCATCGCCTCGGTGATGGCGCTGTGGGGCAGCTGGCCCGAGGGCGCGCTGCTGCTGGACACCGAGAACGGGCACTTCGCCGACGCCGAGCGGATCCGGCCGGTGATGGTGCGCGGACGGCGCATGTTCTCGCGCGGCCCGCTGGGCCTGCCACCGTCCCCCCAGGGCCAACCCGTCGTCTTCCAGGCCGGCGGCGGGGCCAACGGCCTGGCCCTCGCCGGTGCCTACGCGAACGCCGTCTACAACAACCCCTTCGACCTCTCCTCCGCCACCGCCCACTGGCAGGCGGTCCGGCGGGCCGCCGAGGCGTACGGCCGGAACCCGGACCACATGACGGTCTTCAACGGCATCGTCACCTCGGTCGCCTCCACCGAGCGCGAGGCGCTCCAGCGGCGCCGGGAGCTGGACGAACTCGGCGACCTGCCGTCCAAGGTGGCCTACCTGGGCACCCAGATCGGCGTCCCGCTGACCATGGACGACCTGGACGAGCCGGTCGACGAGGAGCTGCTGCGCGACGCCCACGCCCACCCCGGCGATCCGCGCGCGCCGCTGGCCCTGCGCCTGGCGAAGGAGGGCCGGACGGTGCGCGACATCATCGCCCACGGGCCCATTCAGTACCACCCGGTGGCCCTGGGCACCCCCGAGCAGGTCGCCGACATGCTGCAGCACTGGTTCGAGGCCGGTATCGGGAACGGCTTCACCATCTCCCCCGACGCCGCCGACGGCGTGGCGGACTTCGTCGACCACGTGGTGCCGATCCTGCAGAAGCGCGGCGTGTTCCGCACCGAGTACGAAGGCACCACCCTGCGCGACCACCTGGGCATCCCCCACCAGAACGGACTGGCCGCGAACCACCCGGCCCTTCGCAACCCCAAGGAGCGGCAGGCATGAAACTCTCCCTCGTCGAACTCGGCGCGGTCACCCCCGGCACGGACAAGACCACCGCTCTTCGGTCGGCCCTCGACGCAGCCCGCCAGGCCGAGGAACTCGGCTACCACCGCATCTGGTACACCGAACACCACAACACCCCCGGATTCGCCTCCCACGCCCCGGAGTTGCTCATCACCCTGGCGGCGCGCGAGACGAACCGGATACGAGTCGGCTCGGGCGCGGTGCTGCTGAACCACTACAGCCCCTTCAAGGTCGCCGAGACCTTCCTGCAACTCGAAGCCCTCAGCCCCGGCAGGATCGACCTCGGACTCGGACGCGCCACCACCGGACCCGTGACCGACCTGGCGCTGCGCCGGGACCGCACCGCACGACCCGTGGACGACTTCGACGGGCAGGTCCAGGAGATCCTGGCCTACCTGCACGGTGCCTTCCCCGAGGACCACCCCTTCGCGCAGATCGACCTCACTGCGGGCGTGGCCACCCGGCCCGACGTGTGGCTCCTGGGCTCCTCCGGCAACAGCGCGCACCTGGCCGGACGGCTCGGCCTGGGCTATGCGTTCGCCGGGTTCATCAACCCCGCGCGGGCCGAGCAGGCTCTGCTGGAGCATCGCCGTGCCTTCACCCCCACCGCGTTCGGAAGCACGGACCACCGCGCGATCCTCGCCGTCAACGTCGTCGTCGCGGACACCGACGCCGAGGCCCGGCGCCTCGTCTGGTCCGCACGTGCCCTCTATGCCCGCCTCGGCCGTATGGGGCCGTCCGCGACGGTCCCGACCGTGGCCGAGGCCGAACGGGAACTGAGCAAGGCGGAGAAGGACGCGCCGACGGTCATCCACGGCGGCCACTGGCCGCGCCAGCTGGCGGGCAGCCCCGAGACGGTGCGCGAGCAGCTCCAGCTGATGGCCGCCGCCACAGGCGCCCGGGAAATCATGGTTCAGGACATCATCCCCGACCCCGATGCCCGTGCGAAGTCCCGCGCCCTGCTCGCCGACGCGCTCGGCATCTGAGGGATACGGCTACGCTCACCTGCGGCGATGGCTGTCCAGGCGGGTTATCCGATGGGCCGAGTGGACCTCGAGCGTGAGTCCGGCCCCGTCGCGACGGAGTTCGCGGTCCGGGGCAAGCCGGCGAACTCATCCTTGACGGACGGGGATGACCGCAGGACGCTGTGCCGCTGTGTGGACGAGCGCCGACAGGACGGCGCCGACCGCGTACCAGAGCAGGTCGGGCGCGTTGAAGGTGGAACCCAGGACGAGCCTGGCGGCGAGGCTGTGCCCCGCCAGCTCACCGGGGATCCCGGTGAGCTGGAACAGCTCCACCGCGCAGCTGAAGCCCAGGGCCACGGCGGCGGCCGCCGTCGGCTTCACCCGGGGCGCGACCAGCACCACGAGCACGTGGACCAGGGCCGTGTAGAGCGCGTCGCCCGCGTACTTGGCGATGTCACCCGTCATCACGGCCCTGATCCCCAAACCCGCCGCCAGGGTCGACAACGCCGCCGCGCAGGCGACCAGGCGCGTACGCGTGAGAAGTCCCATGTCCGAATCCTAAGCGGCCACGCTGTTCAGGAAATGGGCTCGAACATTCAACTAGGGCAGGTCGAGTTCGTCGTCAAGGGGCCGGGCGCACCGCGCCGAAGCCGATGGCCGATCGGTGACCTCGTGGATCCGTCGCGCTGTCGGGTGCGAGCTCAACCGGACGGCGTGACCGGGGACCACACGCCGAACCACTGCTCGGCGCCGAACTCCTCGAACCGCTCCACCTCGGTGAACCCCAGCTTGGCCGCGAGGCGCATCGAGCGGTCGTTGGCGGTCTGGGTGCAGAGCACCACCGGCTCGTCGGGAAGCGCGTCGGCGAACCAGTCGAGTACCGCCGCGCACGCCTCGGCGGCGTACCCGCGTCCCCACGCCTCCGGCAGGACCATGTAGCCGAGCTCGGCCTCCCCGGCATCCGGACGGAGGTGTCCCGGACGCTCCGCGTCGCGCTGGTCGAGCGTGACCGTGCCGATCACCGCTCCGTCGAGCTCGATCACGAAGACGCCGGGGCGCCGCCCGGGTATCTCGGGCACCGCGCGTTCGAGCTCATCACGCGGGTGGGGGCCACCGAGGTAGGTGCGCACCTCCGGCGAGGCGAACAGCTCGATGAACGCCGCACGGTCCCGGGCCTCGGACCCGCGGAGCACGAGCCGCTCGGTCCTGATCGGGGCAGGTGGCCAGGCGACGGGTCCGAGCTCGGTCATGGCGGGCAACCTAGCGCACGCCGCCTGCCGGAGCGGCAACCGCGAACGCGGCCGACGCCGTGGCCGCCCGCCCCGGTTCGGTGCGAACCGGTTCTCTCAGGCGGAGCACTGAAGTGGTCGCGGATTCAATCACTGTCGCCTCGTACGACCGCAGCGTAACGTTCACCCAACTTGACACGCAGAAGCCCGAGTTGGTGTGCGGCGGCAGCTGCGACATGCGACGAGGCGGGTTGCGCCATGGACGTTACCCACCAATCCGCGTCGAGTCGGCCGTTATGCATCTCTGCACGGATCAAAGTGTCGATTTCTGTTACATGTTGCGCGAACGCCTGTGCCCATTCCTGCTCATCGGGCCGGAGGAACGGCGAACGCCGAAGAAGGAGGAGGTTGACTTGCGTCAACGTGCCTGATCCAGCCGCGGCGGAGGGGCCCCGACGAGCGATGGACGTACGTTGGGTCTCCTCAAGGGCCGACAACGCCTCCCACACCTCCCTCAGAGCCTCTACTCGCTGGGTGCGGAAGTTTGCCCGTGCTTCGCGGGCCTGGGCTCGCTGCCATTGCCACAGCCCGGTCGCCGTGGCTAAACCGGTTCCTATGAAGGTAAGAACACCCACAGCAATCGTCTCCGAGACCATGATGTGAGGCTACTGAAGACGTGAGCCGGGCTGTGCGAAGTAGGGCGGGGGTTTCGCTACCCCTGGGAACAACCACTGCGGCTCGAACAGCCGTCGGCGCACCACTCGTTACGTCGTGGGCAGGGCCGTCAGATGCCTCGAAAGCATCATCGAACGAGTCCGGATCAAACCTTGAAGAACGAAGTGAGAGAGGAGGTGCGGTGGTTTCCGCACCGGTCCTCCCCTCGCCCGGCGATCGGTTCGGGAGAACCCCGGCCGGCACCGCACCCCGGGTCGGGGCGCGGTGCCGGGAGCGTGTCCGGGTGGGTCAGGAGACCACGCGGAGGTGGGTCGGCCAGCCGATGCGGTCGAGGAGGCGGAACATCTTCTTGATGTCCGTCGGGTTCAGCTTCACGCAGCCGTTGGACTTGTAGTCACCGGCCCCGTCCCAGCGGCGGGCCTCGGTGCGCCCCTGGCTGCCGTCGCTGTTCATCTCCGAGTGGATGAACATCTCCGTACGCGTCGCGGTCTTCTTGGAGCACCGCATGTCCTGCAGGTAGACGGCGTAGCCCTTGATGACGCTGCCGTTGTAGGTGCGGGTCTTGGACCTGATCTTCCAGTCGCCGTTCGGCATCCAGCCCTTGAAGCGGGTGCAGTCGTCCTTGACGCCGGTCCCCGACCCCGCCCGGTAGGCGGCGATGAGCTTCTTGCCCTGGTAGACCGAGAGCTTCGATTTGGTGGGATCCCCCTGGTTCTTGTCGAACACCAGGGTGGTCGCCACGGCCGCCTCGGCCGCGCCGCTTCCGGCTCCGACGGCGGCGGGGCCGCCCGCGGCGGCGGCCGGGGCGAGGGCCAGGGTGGTCGTCAGTACCCCTGCCGTCATGAGGCCGCGCAGGACACCGTTACTCGCGTTCATGTACTTCTCTCCTCGTTCTTCCCTCGCGGCCGGCACCGTGCGGCCACGCACCTGCGGATGGGGAGCGGCGGATGCGGTCGGTCCGACCTTCGTGATCCGCCTCGGCCGGTCGGCCGGAAACCCGGTGGCGTGCCTCGGCGCCTGCCACCGGCCGTGCCGGCACGGAGCGCCGGGCACGGCCACCAGACTGCCCGGGGGGACGAGGTGCGAGGAGTCGTTTCCGGGTGCCTGCATAGGGGCATCCATGCAGGCCCCGTGCATCCTGCGGGAAGGGGCACCGGCCTGCGGTCATGCCCTGGGGAGGAGGGAGTCGCGCGCCATGCGGGGCGGGGTGGGCGGCATGCATGCGGGCCGTCGGGGTGCGGGTCTCCCCCGCGGCGGCCGACCCGGTCCGCTCACGCCGGCGCGGAGGGGAGCGGGCTCGTGCCCCTCTGGTACTCGGGGGCGTGGGCGGGCGGGCTCTGGAACACCAGCAGGGACAACCAGGTCTGCACGTCCGACCGGCCGCTCGGCACCAGGCCGTGGCTGCGCTGGAAGAACCTCAGGTCGTCGGCGGTCGCCGCGGTGAACCTCCCCGACACCTCCGTGCCCCCCTGGCCCGTGTTGTTCAGCAGCTCCTGGAGGGCCAGGACCGCGTGGCCCTCGGCCCCCGGCCCGAGTTCCTTCACCAGTTGGGGCCACGTGTGCTTGCCCACCTTGCCGTCGGGCGACAGGTGTTTCCTGCGCTGGAAGTCCATGACGGCTTCCTGGGTCTCGTCCGTGAAGAACCCGTCCGCCTTCACCTCGTACTCCTCTTCCCTCAACAGGTGTTGCAGGGCGCGGCCACGGGCGAACTGGTCCCCCTCCTCCTTCAGCAGCAGCGGCCACTGGAGCGCCTCCTCGGTCGGCACGCCGCTCACCGGTACGGCACCGGCCGCCGCGCCGTCGGTCGGCGTCCGGGAGCCGGGGGCGTACTGGTCGCGGACCACCGTCCCGGCGACGAAGGCCAGCACCACCGCCGCGGCCACCAGCGTCAGCACCGTCCACCGGGACCGGCGGCGGTTCGGGGCGCCGGGCCCGTCCGTGCCGCCGGCTCCGCCGTCCGGGGTGCCGGTTCCGCCGGTGGGCTCCGGCTCGGGGCCGCCGGCCCTCTGACGGCTGTTCTCCTCCAGCGCCGCCCGGCACAGTTCCCGTGCTCGCTCCAGTTCCGCCGCCGGGGCGCGCAGGTGGGTGTGCAGCGTCTCCACCACCCTCGGCGGGGCGTTCGAGGTGTGCTTCGGGTTGAGGTAGCGCGAGAGCGTCGTCTGGTCGATCCCGACCTTCGAGGCCAGTGCCTGCTGGGTGGGCCGCGTGCCGCCGGGTGCGTTCCCGGCCTCCTCCCACCAGCGTCGCAGCAGCCACGCCAGCTGCACACCCGCCCGTTGTTCCTCCGGCTTCTGCTCCCCCGGCCGTTGCTTCCGGTCCTGGCCCTTCGGCTCGTGCGCCATGTCTGTGTCCCTCCCCCTCGTCGCACGGAACGGCCGGCGACCCCAGTGCCTGCATCGCCGCATAGCGGCAGGTCAGCCGCGCGCATCACGGCAAGCTCGGGTGCATCGGCCCACAGCAGCGCAGATCGTAGCGAGGGCGGGCGAAAGGTCCGGCTCCCTCGTCCCGGGCCGTCCGCGTCCCTCCTGCGTCACCGGATGGGCCGCGCCCCCGTGGTGAGGCCACCCAGGGCCTTTGGCGGAGCCGCGCCGAGAACCCGTACGGGGAGTACGCGTTCACCTGGAAGAGTGCCGGGGCGGTGCGCTCCCGGAACGCGTCGCTCACCCATAGGTAGGAAGAAGTGTCGGGTTGCCGGCCTCTCCGGGCCCGCGCCGGTCAGGGGTTCTCGTGGCGGGCGACTACGGAGAAGTCGACCTGGAGCGCGTAGCGGTGGGCGACGTAGGAGCTGACCGTGTGTTCCAGCGGGGCTCCGTGCTGGTCGGTGACGGAGCGGGTCTCCACGAGCATCGGGGTGGCGGCGCTCACGTCGAGTTCGGGCGCGTCCTCGCCGGCGGTGCGGGCGGTCAGGACGGAGGAGCCGAGCGTCGGGTGCAGGCCCAGGCGGCGCAGCGCGTTGTGGAGGGAGCCGGTCTCCAGGTCCGCGGTGAGCAGGTTCTCCAGGGCTGGGGGGAAGACGGCGTGTTCGACGGCGCCGGAGCACGTACGAGAACTCGCGCGCGAAAACTCCTGTGCGCCGGCTCGCACACCTCTGCGACCATCCTCGAATGGCGCACAGTCTCGAATCGCTGGTCATCCGGCACACCCACCGCCTTCCCTCCCCCGGGGGCTCCGCCGGGCAAGGAGCCACCGCCGCACGGCAGTTCGACGCGGCGCTGACGTCCGTGGGCTTCAAGCTCTCGACGGAGCTGCTGGAGCGGCTGTCGGGGTTGTCCGAGGCCGCGGTCGTGCACACCGCCGAGCGGACGCTGCGCACCGTGAGCGAGATGGTGGGCGACCACGTCCGGCACAACGCGTACTTCATCGACTTCCCGGCGAACGTGCCGGACACCGAAGAGTTCTGGATGCGGTGCGTGGCGGAGGCGCTCGGCGACGACACCTCGCGCGAGAGCGTGCTGACGCAACTGGCACGCGGGGCGCTGAACCTGCTCAGCCTTCCCACGTACGGCCGGTACCAGCACACCTACGAGGAGATGCTCGCGGCGCAGGACGAGCTGATCGCCTCGGCGGGCGACCGGGTGACCGTCCTGCACCTCGGGCGGGGCCTGGACGACGAACTCACGGACCTGTACCTGGCCCTGGCGGGCAGCACGACGCCCCTGGGCGAGGAGCACCTGCGCGACCTCCGGACCCTCGCCGAGTGCTGCGCGCTCGGCCCCCAGCCGGAGTCGATCCCGGTCCGGGAGAACCGGGCGGTCGTCAACGAGGCCCGTCTCGCCGTCGGCGCGGACCTCCTGCTGGACACCGTCACCGACGTGCTGCGGCTGGCCTGCGCACTGTCGGGCGGCGACGTGACGCTGCAGGAGCCGACCCGGTTCCGGGCCCTCCCGCGGCCGGCCCGCCGTGCGCTGCTCGCGGGTCTCGACGCCGTGGTCGCGGCGAACCCCGCCAAGCTGGCCGACGTGCACGCGCACCGCGAGCCCTTCAAGCGGCTCGGTGAACGTCTCCACCCGCACGAGTACCCTCGCTGGCCGCACGCCGCCGACGTGTTCGCCGTGGCGCGGGGCGAGAAGGAGGCGCGGTCCTTCGACAGCCGTGTCGAGGAGCTGCTCGGCGCGTCCGACGTCCCCGGTGCGGTGCGGCTGCTGGAGTCCGCTCCCGGCAAGCTGTTCCGCACCCTGGACCTCCTGCTGCGCAGCGCCGCCGGCCAGGACGAGCGGGACGCGGTGGTGGCCGCCGCGGTGCGGGTCGCCCCCGAGGTCTCCGGCCGGGTCGTGCTCTCGGTCCGCGAGCACTTCCAGAACCGGGAGCGGGAGACCGGCGCACCCCGGATCTTCGTCAACCGCCGTGGCCGCGGCTGGGCCGCCCCCGACGCCCGGCCGCCGGTCCCCACCGCCGACCGCGACCGTCTGATCGCCGCCCTCGACGCCGAGCTGCGCCGCAGGCTCCCCGCACCGGGCCGGCTGCTGCTCGACCCCGACGTCCTCGACGTGGCGCTCCCGCTCAGCGGCAGGGCGACCGCGGCCGGGCTCGGCGTACTGCCGCGGGGTTCGCTCTCGGCGGTCGCGGGCGAACGGCTGCGCTTCTTCGTGTACTGGAAGCAGACCGAGCACCGGACCGACTACGACCTCTCGGCGCTGCTCCTCGACGCGGACTACAGCACCCGCTCCTGGCTCTCCTACATGTCCCTCAGGGGTGTCGGGGGCAGGCACTCGGGCGATGTCACCGAGGCGCCCGACGGGGCCTCGGAGTTCATCGACCTGTCCCTGGGCCGGGTACGCGGCGCGTTCATCGTTCCGCAGGTCAACATCTACGCCGGCGAGGGCTTCGAGGAGGTCGAGGAGTCGTTCTTCGGTTTCATGCTGCGCGACGGCGAACAGAAGGGACGGCCGTTCGAGCCGCGCACGGTGCGCATGAAGTCGGACCTCCGCGGGGCGGGCCGGGTGGCGCTGCCGCTGGTGTTCCGGCGCGAGGACGACGGCCGGTGGCGCGCGAAGTGGCTGCACCTGTACCTCAAGGGCATCTCGTCGGCCAACCGGGTCGAGCAGAACCAGGTGTCGGTGTCCAAGGTGGTGCGCGCCGTCGTGGAGCGCGAGCACCTGACGGTGCGGTACCTGGTCGACCTGATGTCCGGCGACACCACGGCCGTGGGCCTGTGGGACGGCGGGCCGGTCCCGGACGAGCCCGTGACGTACATCGGTCTCGAACGTCCCGAGGGGCTGCACCCGGACTCCCGGGTCATCACCCTCGAAAACCTGCGCGACGTGGTCCCGGGCTGAGTGCTAGCGTTGCCCGCGGCGAGGCCATGAAGGGGCTTCCTTCTCAACTCCTTTCCTGAACAAGTCCTTTCGCTTTCCTCGCCCTCGACATCGCTCCGGGCGGGGGGGGGGGGGGGCCCCCCGCCCCCCCCCCCCCCCCGCGAGGGGGGGGGTGGAGAGGGGAGGGGGTGGGGGGACGAGAA
>NZ_JBFAKH010000076.1:0-34801 GCF_040655635.1 Streptomyces sp. NPDC050388 | reverse complement strand
GCAGCCGGACGCCGGATCTGGCCCAGCTGATGCCGTTCGTGCTGCGCACCTGGATGTACGCCTCGGGGGTGATGTTCAGCCTGCCGGTGATGCTGACGGAGAAGGACGCGCCGGGCTGGCTGGCCGACGTGCTGCAGTGGAACCCGGCCGCGGTCTACATGGACCTGGTGCGCTTCGCGCTGATCGACGGTTACGGCTCCTCGTACCTGCCGCCGCACGTGTGGGCGGTCGCGGCGGGCTGGGCGCTGCTGGCCGGGGTGATCGGTTTCGTCTACTTCTGGAAGGCCGAGGAGACCTACGGTCGTGGCTGACAACGCTGCTGAGAAGATCCCCACCGTCATCGCCGACGGCGTCGACATCGTCTACCGGGTCAACGGCACCGGCGCCGGACGCGGCTCCGCCACCGCCGCCCTCAACCGCATCGTGCGGCGCCGGAAGACCGAGCGGGCGGCCGGCGTGCGCACGGTGCACGCGGTGCGGAACGTGTCCTTCGTCGCCTACCGGGGCGAGGCCATCGGCCTGATCGGCACCAACGGATCGGGCAAGTCGACCCTGCTCAAGGCCGTCGCCGGACTGCTCCCGGTGGAGAACGGCCGGATCTACACCGGCGGCCAGCCCTCCCTGCTCGGCGTCAACGCGGCCCTGATGAACGACCTCACCGGCGAGCGCAACGTCCACCTCGGCGGCCTCGCCATGGGCATGTCCCGCGAGCAGGTCCGGGAGCGCTACCAGGAGATCGTCGACTTCTCCGGGATCAACGAGAAGGGCGACTTCATCACCCTGCCGATGCGCACCTACTCCTCCGGCATGGCCGCCCGGCTGCGCTTCTCCATCGCCGCCGCCAAGGACCACGACGTCCTCCTCATCGACGAGGCGCTGGCCACGGGCGACCGCTCCTTCCAGAAGCGCTCCGAGGCGCGCATCCGGGAGCTGCGCAAGGAGGCCGGCACCGTCTTCCTGGTCAGCCACAGCAACAAGTCGATCCGGGACACCTGCGACCGCGTCCTGTGGCTGGAGCGGGGCGAGCTACGCATGGACGGGCCGACGGACGAGGTGCTCAAGGAGTACGAGAAGTTCACCGGCGGCCCGGACAAGGCCCGCAAGCCCAAACCGAAGCCCAAGCCGAAGGCCACGACCGAGCCGAAGACCGAGGCCGAGCCGAAGGCCGCGACCGGGCCCACGACGGTGACCGAGCCGGAGGCCGCCACCGCTCCTTCGTGAGGCGCCCGCCCGTCCGTCTCCGGGCAGCCCCTTCGCCGCATTGATGCCACTATGACCGAAGGGAACGCCCGGATCGGTGACGAGACGAAGGAGCCCCGAGATGCCCGAGCTCAGCGTCATCGTCCACGGGCCGAACACCCAGGACCACCTGACCGGCCTCCTCGACTCCCTCTGCTCCCCCGACTCCCTCACCGCCCGCACCACCTGCACCACCTTCGATGGGAATCCCTCCCCGGACATCGAGGTCATCGTCGCCGCCGTGGGCGACTGGGCCCGGGAGACCGCCGAGCGGCACACCCCCGACGTCCAGGTGCTGCCCCTGCCCGACGGCACGTCCGACCCGGCGGCCAGGGCGGCGGGGGCGGCCCTGGCCACCGGCCGCTGGCTGCACTTCGTCCGCGCCAAGGACGGCCTGCCGCCCGGTGGTCCGCGTGCGGTCGCCGAGCACCTCGCCCGGCTCCCCGAGACCGTGGACGTCCTGCTCCTGGACCACGTCCGCAGCACCTGGGGCAGCTCCGGCCTGCCCTCCCCCGACGGACCCCTGCTCGTCCGCGCGGGCCACGCCGAACTCGCCCTCGACGACTGCGCGTACCTGCTGCGCCTCACCCCGCTGCTCGGCACCCGCGTCCTGCGCGCCGCCTTCTGGCGGACCCGTCGCACCCGGCTCACCGCGGTCGGCGTTCCGGACGGCGACCCGTTCGACGAACCGTACGCCGCCCGCGCCGCCCTCCTGCTCGCCGACCGCGTCGCCTGTCTGCCCCGCGTCGCCCACGAGGACCGGCGGCTGCGTCCCGCCGCTCTCCCGCCGGTCACCCCCGAGCAGCGCTACGCCCTCGTCGAGCACTACGAAGCCCTCCTCGGCCTCGCCGGCGACCGCCCCGCCGTCCACGACGCGCTGTACGGGATCATGGTCGACGACTGCCTGCGCACCTTCGTCCGCGGCGGCATGCCCGATCCGGTCGCCCGGGAGTTCTTCCGCCGCGCCTCGCTGGCCGCCGTACGCCACCGCCCCGAGGGCCACCGGCGCCCGGCAGGCCTCGAGGGCGTCCGGCGCTCACTGCTCGAGGAGGGCGCCTACACCCGGTACCGCGCCCTCCAGGCCGCCAACCGCACCCGCCGCGCCGCCGGGTCCGCGGCGCGCACCGGCAGGCGGCAGCTCGGCGCCCTGCTCCGCGACCACCACTACCGCCGGGCCCTGCGCCGCCCCGTCGACCCGGAGCTGGCGGTGTTCACGGCGTACTGGAACCGCGGTGTCGCCTGCAATCCGGCCGCGATCGCCGCCGAGCTCGCCGAGCTCGCCCCGTGGGTCCACCCGGTGTGGGTGGTGAACGCCCCCAACGCCGCCCTGCTCCCGCCCGGCACGGACCACGTGGTGCCCGGCACCCGCCGCTACGGGGAGGTGCTCGCCACCGCGAAGTACCTCGTCAGCAACGTCAACTTCCCGAACGCGGTGGTCAAACGCCCCGACGCCGTCCTCCTCCAGACACACCACGGCACCCCGCTCAAGCGCATGGGCGTGGACCAGACGCCGTTCCCGGCCGCCGCCCGGGGCCTGGACTTCCAGGCGCTGCTGGAGCGCGTCGACAAGTGGGACTACAGCCTCTCCAGCAACAGCCACACGACCCGCATGTGGCAGCGGGCGTACCCGTCCCGCCACGTCTCGCTCGACTACGGCTACCCGCGCAACGACGTCTACTACACGGCCGGCGCCGACGACGTCCGCGCGATCCGCGAACGCCTCGGCATCGCCCCCGGCCGCCGGGCCGTGCTGTACGCGCCCACGCACCGCGACTACGAGGCCGGCTGGGTCCCGCACCTGGACCTCGCCGCGCTCGCCGACCGCCTCGGCGAGGACACCGTCCTGCTGGTGCGCGGCCACTACTTCTACGACGGGAGCGCCGGAACCGCCGGGAGCGCCTCCCCCCTCACCTCCCCCTTCACCGCGCTGCGGCGCGGCGGCCGCAGCGCCCGCATCGTTGATGTCTCGTCGTACGACCCGGTCGAGGACCTGTGCCTGGCCGCCGACCTGCTGGTCACCGACTACTCGTCGATCATGTTCGACTACGCCAACCTGGACCGCCCCCTGGTGATCCACGCCGACGACTGGGACGTCTACCGGGAGACGCGCGGCGTCTACTTCGACCTGACGGCCGAGGCGCCGGGCCCGGTGGCCCGTACCCAGGAGGAGCTGACCGAGATCCTCACCACCGACGCCTGGCGCGACGCGAGCGCGGCGAAGGCTCGGGCCGTCTTCCGGCGCCGGTTCTGCGAGTACGACGACGGCCGCGCCGCCGAGCGCGTCGTGCGCCGGGTCTTCCTCGGCCAGGGCGAGGAGTCGCTGCCGCCGGTGCTGCCCCTGGAGGAGCGCACCCCGGCGCCCGGCCCCGAGGAGGCGAACTCCTGATGAGTCCGCCCCCCGAGGCGAGCGGCCTTCGAGGAGCGCTCGACGCACCCGACGTCACCGTGACGGTCATCGTCCACAACGACGCCGAACGCCTCCCCCGCGCGGTGGAGTCGGTCCGCCGGCAGACCCACCGCGACCTCGAGATCGTCATCAGCGACGACCACTCGACGGACGGAACCCCCCAGGTGGCACGGCGGTTGGCGGCCACGGACCCGCGTATCCGGTATCTGCGCCTGCCGTACAACAGCGGCGGCTGCAGCGCGCCCCGCAACCGCGCCCTGGAGACCGCCCGCACGCCGTATCTGATGTTCCTCGACAGCGACGACGAACTCCCCGCGAACGCCGTGGCCTTGCTGCTCGCCGCCCACCGCGAACGGGACATCGACTTCGCGATGGGCGCGGTACGACGCGTCCGCACCGACACCGGCCGCCGCTCCACCTGGATGCCGCACCTGGTGCGCGAGCGCCGCACCCTGGACGGCATCGGGGCCGATCCGCGGCTGTTCTTCGAGCACCTGTCGACCGGCAAGATGTACTCCCGGGCCTTCCTCGACCGGCACGGCCTGCGCTTCCCCGAGGGCATCCACTACGAGGACCAGTTGTTCTCGGCGCAGGCGTACTGCCTGGCGCGGAGGTTCACGATCGTCCCGGAGCCGGTGTACCTCTGGTACATAGCGCCCTACGCCGCCCGGGAGTCGGCGTCCATCTCCAACCAGCGGCACAAGCTGGACAACGTCCGCGACCGGGTCCGCGTCCAGCACCTCATCGACGCCTTCCTCACGGAGAGCGGGCACGCGTCGCTGCGTGCGGACAAGGACCACAAGTTCCTCAAGCACGACGTCCGGATGTACACGGGCGACCTGCCCCACCGGGACGACGAGTGGCTCGCGGGCTTCGCGGACCTGCTGAACCCGTACCTGGAGACGCTGTCGCCCGGCGCGTACGCCCGCCTCCCGCGCGCCGAACGGGTCGTCCTCCGACTGCTCCGTGACCGCCGCCTGTCCGAGGCCCGGCAGGCGGCCCGCAGCCTGGGCCACGACATCGCCCCGAGGCAGCTGGCCGTGGGCCCGGACGGCCGCGCCTACTGGGGCGACCGGGTTCCCGCGTCCGCCGCCGCCCGCGCCGAGCTGGACCTCTCCGACCTGGAACCGGACACCCGCCCCTTCCCCACCGCCCTGTTCCGCCACGAGATCACGGACATCGACCGGGGCCCCGGCGCCTCGGTCGAACTGACGGTGCGTACCTACGATCCGGCGCTGCGCCTCCCGCTCGGCCCGCAGCGCGCGACCCTCCTCGTCTCTCCCGGCCGGCGCTGCCTCACCGTGCCCTTCCGCCTCTCCCCCGTCCGTCCCGGTGTCTTCGAGGGCCGCGTCGGCCTCGACCTGACGGCTGCCTCCCTGCCGGTGAGCGGATTCGCCGGGGTGCGCCATCCGCTGCTCCACCTCACCCTCCGGGGGCAGGGCAACGCGGGTCTCCTGCTGGCTCCCCCGGCCTTCCCCCCGTTCACCGCCCGTGTCCCGTACCGCCGTGGCGCGGCCCCGCACCGCGTCACCGTCGAACCGGAGGGCCACGGCGCGGGCCGCCTGCAGATCCGCTGGGAACCCGTGGGGGTGACGGCCCGGGTGACCCGCCCGACGGTGCGGCGTCTGGCCCGCCCGGTGGCGGACGTGCTGGGGTGGTGAGGCGCGCGGTCAGCGCACCGCGTAGAGCGTCTGGCCCTCCGGGCCCCGGGCCACGGCCCGCAGGCCGGTGTCGTGCAGGGTGCCCGTCGTGTCCACCACCCACCGCACCCCGTACGCCCGCTCGATGCCCCGGCGCACCCGCTCCGGTGTGCGCGGCGCGAAGTACTGCTCCGTGGCCGCCGCCCTGCGCTTCTCGTCCGGCAGGAAGAAGTCGGGGTAACCGGGGGCGACCGTGTAGGGCCCGTACGCGGGAATCCGGCGGGCCGGCTCCGTCTCGGCCATGACCACGTCCCCGTACTTCACCCACGGTGACATCCAGTGGTACCCCGTCCACGGCTCCCGGTACCGGGCCTCGACCGCAGGGGGCAGCGCCTCGCGCGGGACGACGTAGCCCACCGCTCCCGCCTGCGCCCACGCGCCGACGGCCAGCGCACCGGTCAGGACGACGGCCCACCCGGCGCGCAGCGTGCGCCGCGCCGCCCCGAACGTCTCCAGCGCGGCCGCGAGCTGCGCCGGGATCAGCACGGCGGGCAGTGCGCGTCCCCACGCGTAGTGGCCGCTCAGCCGGCCCGCCGCGAAAACCAGCGCGCCCAGCGCGAAGAACAGCGCGAGCGGGTCCCACCGGTCGCGCCGCCACCGCACGGCCAGCGCGGCCACGCCGAGCAGCACGAGCCCGAACCGGGCCGGCAGGTCCCGGTACAGCTCCCGGTGCACCGACTCCAGCCCGGCGCCGGCGCCCATCAGCGCGAAGAAGTCGTAGTACGGCCAGGCCCACAGCACGAGGACGCCCAGCAGCAGTCCGGCGCCGAGCCGCGGCCACACCGCCCGCGGCAGTCGCGCGGGCCGGGCCGAGAGCACCGTGGCGAGTGCGCCGACCGTGGCCACGACGCCGGTGAACTGGTGGCACAGCAGGATCACCGCCCACAGCGCGCCCAGCCCCGCCCACGTTCCCCACCCGGTCCGGCTGCGCAGCGCGGCCGTCAGCCGGGCCCAGAGGTGGAAGGCGAGGCCGAGGGTGAGGGTGCTCGGGTAGGACGCCGTCAGTGCGAGCGAGTGGAGCCCCGGGAAGCCGCTCCACAGGAACGGGGTCGTGCCCCACAGGAACAGCAGGCTCAGCAGGGCGAGCGCGAAGACGGCCCGCTGCCCCGCCCCGTGCGCGGCCCGGGCCCCGCTCCCGCGGGCCGCCTCGCGCTCGGTCAGCGCCCGTGCGTAACGCCGTACGCCCGTCACCAGCAGCGCGAGTCCGGCCAGGGCGGCGAGCCGCAGCACTGTGAAAACCGGCAGTCCCGTCAGCCGGGCGAGGCCGCCGAGCAGCACGGTCCACGGGGAGTAGTACGGGCTCTGCGTGTTTGCGTCGACCAGGGGGTTGCCGGGGTCGGCCAGGTCGTGCCGCAGGCGTTGCAGGGTCGCCGCGTGCATGCCGAGGTCGCCGGCCCACGGGAGTGGGACGATCACCGCGAGCAGCAGGACCAGGGCCGACCCGGCGGCGATCTGAACGGCGGCCCGGGCGATGCCCGCCGACCGGAGCGCGGCACCCGGCCCGCCGGCCCTCCCGGGCGGGGCGGACCGGGCACCGGCAGAGCGGCCGGAACGAACGGGACGGACAGTCACCCTCAGAGCCTTAACACCACATCGGCCCCGGGGCACCCGGACGACACCACAGGGGTGCCCCGGACCGTCGTGTCCGGGGCACCCCTGGGTGCGTCAGTGCCGTGTCGCTGCCGCGTCGGCGCCGTGGCCTACGCGTGCGTGCGCAGCAGCGTCCGCATCGTCCGCATCGCCACGGACAGGTTGGCCAGGTCGAACGTCTCCGAGCTGCGGATCTCCTCCAGGGTGGTGCGGGCCCGGCCGAGGATGGCCTCGTTCTTCGCCTCCCATGCCTGGAACCGCTGCTGCGGTGTCGCCGTGCCGTTGCCCGCCGCCAGCACCTCGGCCGTCACCGCCGCGTGCGCCGCGTACAGGTCCTCGCGGATCGCCGCGCGGGCCATGGACTGCCAGCGGTCCACGCGGGGCAGCTCGCTGATCCTGTCCATCAGCTGGGTGATGGACAGCCGGTCGGCGAGGTCGTAGTACACCTCGGCGACGTCCAGCGGCTCCTTGCCCAGGCGGTCGGCCACCGAGACGATGTCGATCGCCGCGAACGCGGAGGAGAAGCCGGCCACGCGGGTGGCGAGTTCGCCGGGGACGCCGGCGCCCGTCAGCTCGTCGTAGATCTTCTGGAACCACTCCAGGTCCGCGCCGCGCAGCAGCTTGGGCAGCTGCGACCAGACCTGCTCGACGCGCTCGGCGAAGAACGTCACCGTCTCCTCGAGCTCCAGCGGCTGCGGCCGGTTGTTGAGCAGCCAGCGCGTGCCGCGCTCCACCAGCCGCCGCGAGTGCAGCCGGATCCGGGTCTGGACGTCCGCGTCGACCTTGTTGTCGAGCTCCTCGACGCCGTCCCACACCAGGGCGGAACGGAAGATCGCGCGGGCCGCGGTCTGGGCCCGGACGATCTCCTCCAGCGACGCGCCCGTCTCCTCGCGCATCCGGTGCAGGTACGTCGTACCGCCCGTGTTGACCGTGTCGTTGACCAGGACGGTCGTGGTGATCTCGCGGCGCAGCGGGTGGTTGTCGATCCGGTCGAGGAACTGCTCGCGCAGCGGGGTCGGGAAGTACGCGTGCAGCAGGGCCTTGAGGTACGGGTCGTCGGGCAGCGAGGTGCTCAGCAGCTCCTCGGCGACCGTGATCTTCGTGTACGCCAGCAGGACGGCTGTCTCCGGGCCGGTCAGGCCCTGCCCGGCGGCCAGCCGCTCGCGGATCTGGCGGTCGGTGGGCAGGAACTCCAGGGCCCGGTCGAGGTGTCCCTCGCGCACCAGGTGCTTCAGGAAGCGCTGCTGGGCGTGGAGCATGTCCTTGGACTGGGCCAGGGCGTTGGCGATGGCTGTGTTCTGCGCGTAGTTGGTGCGCAGCACCATCCGGCCGACCTCGTCGGTCATCGAGGCGAGCAGCTTGTTGCGCTGCTTGACCGTCATGTCGCCGTCCGCGACCAGGCCGTTGAGCAGGATCTTGATGTTCACCTCGTGGTCGGAGGTGTCCACGCCCGCGCTGTTGTCGATGGCGTCGGTGTTGATCCGGCCGCCGTGCAGCGCGACCTCGATCCGGCCGAGCTGGGTGAAGCCCAGGTTGCCGCCCTCGCCGACGACGGCGACCCGCAGGTCCTTGCCGTCGACGCGGATCGCGTCGTTGGCCTTGTCCCCGACGTCCGCGTTGGACTCGGTGGACGCCTTGACGTACGTACCGATGCCGCCGTTCCACAGCAGGTCCACCGGCGCCTTGAGGATCGCCTTCATCAGGTCGGCCGGGGTCGCCTTGGTGACGCTCTCGTCGAGGCCGAGGGCCTCGCGGATCTGGGCGTTGACCGGGATGGACTTGGCGCTGCGCGGGAACACCCCGCCGCCGGCCGACAGCAGATCGGCGTCGTAGTCCGCCCAGGAGCTGCGCGGCAGCTCGAACAGGCGGCGGCGCTCGGCGTAGCCGACGGCCGCGTCCGGGTTCGGGTCGATGAAGATGTGCCGGTGGTCGAAGGCGGCGACCAGCCGGATGTGTTCGCTGCGCAGCATGCCGTTGCCGAACACGTCGCCGGACATGTCACCGATGCCGACGGCCGTGAACTCCTGGCTCTGGGTGTCCACGCCCAGCTCCCGGAAGTGCCGCTTGACGGACTCCCAGGCGCCGCGGGCGGTGATGCCCATGCCCTTGTGGTCGTATCCGGCGCTGCCGCCGGAGGCGAAGGCGTCGCCGAGCCAGAAGTCGTAGGACTCGGCGACCTCGTTGGCGATGTCCGAGAACCGCGCGGTGCCCTTGTCGGCCGCGACGACGAGGTAGTTGTCGTCCCCGTCGTGCCGGACGACGTCCACCGGGGGCACGACCTGGCCGGCCACCATGTTGTCGGTGATGTCGAGCAGCGCCGAGATGAACGTCTTGTAGGAGGCGACGCCCTCGGCCATCCAGGCGTCACGGTCCACGGACGGGTCGGGCAGCTGCTTGGCGACGAAGCCGCCCTTGGCGCCGACCGGCACGATGACGGTGTTCTTCACCATCTGTGCCTTGACCAGGCCGAGGATCTCGGTGCGGAAGTCCTCCCGGCGGTCCGACCAGCGCAATCCTCCGCGTGCCACCTTGCCGTAGCGCATGTGCACGCCCTCGACGCGCGGCGAGTACACCCAGATCTCGAACGCCGGACGCGGCGCCGGCAGGTCGGGGATGGCCTGCGGGTCGAACTTCATGGAGATGTAGTCGTGCGGGCGGCCGTCACTCGCCGCCTGGAAGAAGTTGGTGCGCAGCGTCGCCTTGATCACGGTGAGGAAGGAGCGCAGGATGCGGTCCTCGTCGAGCGAGGCGACCTGGTCGAGGGCGGCGTCGATCTCCTCCAGCAGGGCGTCCAGCAGCTCGAACCCGGCGCCCTGCCGCTCCGGCGACATCCGCGCCTCGAACAGGGAGACGAGCAGCCGGGTGGTGTGGACGTTGTTGCGGAGGGTGTCCTCCATGTAGTCCTGGCTGAACGTGGAGCCGGCCTGGCGCAGGTACTTGGCGTACGCGCGCAGCACCGTCGCCTGCCGCCAGTCCAGTCCGGCGCTCAGCACGAGGGCGTTGAAGCCGTCGTTCTCCGCCTGGCCGGTCCAGGTCGCGGCGAAGGCGTCCTGGAACCGCTCACGGGCGTCGTCCCCGAGGTGTTCGGCGCCGGACACCTTGGGCATCCGCAGCCCGAAGTCGTAGATCCAGGCGACGCTGCGGTCGGCGCGGCGCAGCTCGTAGGGCCGCTCGTCGACGACCTCGACGCCGAGCCGCTGGAGCACGGGCAGCACGGCGGACAGGGAGACGGCCTCGCCCTGGCGGTAGATCTTGAAGCGGCGCTCCCCGGGGGCCGCGCCCACCGGCTCGTACAGGCTGAGCTCGAAGTTCTTCTCCTCGTCGAGCTGTTCCAGCCGGACGATGTCGGCGACGGCACTGCGAGGGGGGTGGTCGGCCTTGTAGCCCTCGGTGAAGGCACCCGCGTAGCGGCGCAGCAGTTCGGCGGCGCGCTCCTCGCCCAGCTCGGCGGTGAGTGCCTCGCCGAAGCCGTCGGCCCAGGAGCGGGCGGCCTCGACCAGGCGGGCCTCGATGCGCTCCTTGTCGGTGTCGGACAGCTGGAGCAGCTCGGTGCCCTGCGGGACACGGACCACGAAGTGCAGCCGGGAGAGGATCGACTCGGTGTTCCAGGCGGTGAAGTCGACGCTGACGCCGCCGAGCTCCTCCTTGAGGATGTCGATGATCCTCAGGCGCACCCCGGTGGTGTAGCGGTCGCGCGGGAGGTAGACGAGGGCGGAGTAGTAGCGCCCGTACTCGTCCTGGCGCAGGTAGAGCCGCAGGCGGCGGCGCTCCTGGAGGTAGAGCACCGAGGTGGCGATGGCCTGGAGCTCGCCGACCGGGGTCTGGAAGAGCTCGTCGCGCGGGTAGGTCTCCAGGATCTGCAGCAGGTCGCGCCCGTCGTGGCTGTGCGGCGAGAAGCCGGCCCGCTCGAGGACCTCCTCGACCTTGCGGCGGATCACCGGGACCCGGCGGACGGACTCGGTGTAGGCGGCGGAGGAGAACAGTCCGAGGAAGCGGCGCTCACCGACGACGTTGCCGTCGGCGTCGAACTTCTTGACGCCGATGTAGTCCAGGTACGACGGCCGGTGCACGGTGGCTCGGCTGTTGGCCTTGGTCAGCACGAGCAGCTTGTGCTCGCGCGCCTTGGCGCGGGCGTCGGCGGGCAGCCGCTCGAAGGACGGGCTGACCGGGTGCCCCTCCGGGGTGGCGTGGTGCGGGTCGGCACGCAGGATGCCCAGACCGGTGCCGGGGAGGGCGCCGAGGGAGTCGTCGTCGCGCAGCTGGTACTCGCGGTAGCCGAGGAAGGTGAAGTGGTCGTCGGCGAGCCAGCGCAGCAGCTCCCGGGCCTCCTCGACCTGCTGCCCCGGCACGTCCCCGGGGACGGGTTCGTCGGGCAGCCCCTCGGCCAGCCCGATGGCGGCCTGCCTCATCTTGCCCCAGTCCTCGACGGCCTCGCGGACGTCGGACAGGACGCGCAGCAGGTCGGCGGTGATCTGCTTGAGGTCGCCGCGGTCGGTCTCGCGGTCGATCTCGACGTGGATCCAGGACTCGATGTGGGCGTCGTGCGGGAGGTCGTCGGCGGGCGGGGTGGCGAGCACCTCGATCAGCTGCCCGGTGAGGTCGCGGCGGACCACGATCTGCGGGTGGATGACGACGTGGATGCCCCGCCCCTGACGGGTCAGCTCGTTGGTGACGGAGTCCACGAGGAAGGGCATGTCGTCGGTGACCACCTCGACGACGGAGTGGCTGCAGGTCCAGCCGTTCTCCTCGACGGTCGGGGTGTGGACCTTGACGTTGGCCGTGCCCTGGGGACGGTTCTCGGCCAGCCGGAAGTGCGCGGCGGCGGCTCCGAAGACGTCGACCGGGTCGCGGCCGAGGAGGTCCTCCGGGGCGGTGTGCAGGTAATAGCGCTGGAGGAACGCGAGCACGGTGTCCCGGTCGGGCATGCCCTTGTCCGTCGTCCCGGTCGGCAGTTTCCCGCCGGCCGGGCTGTTCTCAGCTACCCGGGCGGCCTTTTCGAGCAGCTCGGCCTTTGCTTCGTCCAGCTTGGTCTGCATTGTCCTCTGACTCCTGTCGCGCGCCATTGCGTGACGTAGAAGGAAGTACGGTCTCCGCGCTTGCGGTGCGGTGGTACGACGCGGGGTGTCCGGTCCGTTCCGACGCTATGCCGCAAGATGAGACGAGCGGGGGCTTCTCTGCCAACTTCGACGCGCCCGCCGGGTGTGACGCTGCTCTCTTCCGCGTCCGCCCCCGGGGAGTGCCGCGCGCCCCTGGAACCCTTCGGGTCCTCTCCCGCCCGCGAGGACCAGCGAGCCCCGCCCGGCCACGGTTGTCGTCCGTGCTCTCCGGGCGCACGGCGGGGACGGCGAGGCCCCCGCGAGCTATCGCGCTGATCACGTCACCCAGGCTATCGCCCCCCGCAGGGGGCCCGTCATGAGCCGTATGTGTACAAAACACGGGGTGGAACTTGGACGTTCTGCACAGTGCGCGCCCGCGGTGCTCGGTGCTGCGTGCGCGGGGCCCGGTGGTCAGTCGGCCAGGCGTTCCGCTTCCGCGACGGCCTCCGCCAGCGTGTCCACCACCGGCACCCCGACCGCTTCGAGGCTGGCCCGGCTGTGCGAGCCGCCGGTGTAGAGCACGGCTTTCGCTCCCACGTGCCGGGCGGCCAGCGCGTCGTCGGCGGCGTCCCCGATCACCACCGTACGCGCCGGGTCGACGTCGGTCAGCGCGCGGAGGTGGCGCACCATGTGCTCCGACTTGCCTCCGCCGGACGGCCCGGACCGCCCGTCGACGCGTATGAAGTGCGGCTCGATGCCGAAGCCCCGGACCAGCGGCACGAGGTCGTCGTGCCCGTACATGCTGAGGATGGACTGGCTGCGCCCCGCCTCCGACCACTGCGCCAGCAGCTCGGCCGCGCCCTCGGCGAGCGCGCACCGCACCCGGTGTTCGGAGTAGTACCGGTGGAAGGTCGCGTCCATCAGCTCCCACTCGTCCCCGCTCGGCAGCCGCCCCATCAGCCGCTCGTAGAACTTCGGCACCGGCACGCAGTACAGCTCCCGGTACCGCTCCAGCGTGAGCGGCTCCAGGCCCAGCTCGGCGAAGGCCGCGTTCGTCGCGCCGATGACCGCGTCGACGTCGTGGAACAGCGTGCCGTTCCAGTCCCAGACGATGTGCGCGTCCGTGTGCATCCCCATGGAAGAAAAGTACCCGCCGGCACTGACAACCGGGCCGCCGACTCGGACCTCGGGGCCTGTCCGACGGCTCATGCCGCAGACGCGGAGGCCGGCACGCCCTCCCCCAAGCTCTTCGAGCAGGGGGATCCCAGCGGCGTTGTCGTCACTCGCCGACTCCCCCGAGCTCTCGACGAGCTCGGGAAGGGAGGGGACCCCATCGCGTCGACGCCCTTCTCCGCCGTGCGGCTGCACACCCCCACTCCCGGCTGCGCTCAAGCGGGGGCACCCCCTCACCCCTGCTGGCAAGGCACCGTCGATTTCCTGCGCCCTGCTCCGCCGAGCAGGCCCTAAGCCGTCGGGCCCAGCAGGTTCGGGATCTCCTGGGTGGCGTACCACAGCAGTTCGTGGTCCTCCGCCCCGTCCACGGCGGACTGGGCGTTCCCGTCCCCGCCGTCCGCGGCCGGCAGCGCGTCCGCGGCCGACGCCACGTCCGCCTCCGCGTCCTGAGCGTCCACGTGCACCGCCGCCGCCCTGTCCAGCCGGACGGGTCCGTCGACCCGCACCGCACCGGGGCCGGGGGCCGGATCGGCCGAGACCGCCCGGTCGGGCACGTCCACGGCGACCACGACCCGGCGCCGCGGCGCCGCGGTGTCCGCAGCCAGCAGCCGCAACGAGGCCAGCGCGGCACCGCCCAGGGCCGCGTACTCCAGCTCCTCGACGTCGTCGGAGCGGTACCACTCGCGCAGCGCGGGCGTCACACCGTGGGCGGCGAACGGTCCCGGGCCCAGCTCACCCGTCCGGTACGCCTCGGCGAGTCCCGGGAGGGTGAGGGGGACGTAGACGCGCATGTCGGCCGCTTTCGTGGTCGGAGGTCCGCCGGCGTTCCGTCGAGGGGTGGTCGCACCCGGCCGGCTGGGCCTTCAGGATACGTGCGGGCGTCCCCCATCGGGTCCCTGCCCACCTCCTGGGCCGCGTCCACCCCGAGCCCGGAATTCACCCGGTGCTCCCGCCCCAGCACGGGGCCGAGGAGCCGCCATTCACTCGGATAAGTGAATTCCGCCGCCGCTCCGACACGGCTCACGACGCCTTGCCGCCGCACTCCACCGCCCCGTACAAGATCCCCAACCCCGAAGTTACTGCCCGGTATCGCCTCGGTCCCCCGGTCGACGGCGACTCCCGGCCCGTCGAACGGAGTCCCTTGAACAAGGTCATGACCAGGGCTCAGCGCCGCACCGGCACCCGCCCTCCCGGCCGTCGCGACACGCGCCGCCCCGCCGGCGGCACCGTCCCGCCGCGCACCCCCGCGGGAGGCACCGCCCCCGCCCCGTCCCCCGACGGGGGCCGCCCCTCTCCCGCACCCGCCCCGGCGTCCACGCGCCCCACCGACAACCGCCCGCCGTCCTTCACGCCGACGGCCAGGGCCACGGCCACTGCCACGGCCCTGCTGCGACAGCGCCCGGCTCTCCCGGCGCCCGCGCCCCGGCCTCCCCGGCCGGCGCAGCCCCGTCCCACCGACCGCTTCGCCGAGCTGCTGCTCGCCGTCCTGAGCGGTCAGCGGCCCGTCCACTCGATGCTCCGGCACACCGCGGGCCGCGCCTACGACGAACTGGCGGACCTCGCCGAGCGCGGTCCGCTGCGCACCCGTGGCACCCGCCCGGTGGTGCGGGACATCGGCTACTACGTTCCCCGCGAGGGCGCGCTCGAGGTGTTCGCCCGGATCGGTGCCGGCGACCGGCTGCGGGCCATGGCCTTCCGCCTGGAACAGGGCCAGGACCTGCGCTGGCGCTGCACCGCCGTGGAACTGGGCGGTACCCGCCCGCCCCGCTCCCACGACCGCTGACGCCGGAAGGCCGGGCGACCCTGGGGTCTGCCCGGCCCTCCGCCTGCTCTCACGGCTCCGTACGGAGCTTCACCGCCGATCGGCCCAGAAGCCTCTCAGCTCGCTCACTTCTTGCGGCGGCGACCGCCCCGCGCCTGCTTGCGGCGCTCGGCGCGCGTGAGGCCGTCGGCTTCGGAGCGCACCGGCTCGTCCTCGGCGAACTCGCCCTCGACGGTGCCGCCCTCGCCGTCCACGGTCGGCGCGGAGAAGTGCAGGTTCCGCCGCTGCGGGGCGTCCAGCCCCTTGGCACGGATCTCCGGGCGGGCACCCGCCTGCGCGGGCACCGCGTCCTGCACCACCGGCTCCGGCTTGGCCTCCTCGACCGGGACCTCCTCGACCTGCTGCTCGACCTGGACCTCCAGGTTGAACAGGTAGCCGACGGACTCCTCCTTGATGCCGTCCATCATCGCGGTGAACATGTCGAAGCCCTCGCGCTGGTACTCGACCAGCGGGTCCTTCTGCGCCATCGCGCGCAGGCCGATGCCCTCCTGGAGGTAGTCCATCTCGTAGAGGTGCTCGCGCCACTTGCGGTCCAGGACCGACAGCACGACCCGGCGCTCCAGCTCACGCATGATCTCGGAGCCGAGCTGCTCCTCACGCTGCTCGTACTGCTTGCGGATGTCCTCCTTGATGGAGTCACCGATGAACTCGGCCGTCAGCCCGGCGCGGTCGCCGGCCTCCTCCTCCAGCTCCTCCACGGTGACCTTCGTCGGGTAGAGCTGCTTGAAGGCGCCCCACAACCGGTCCAGGTCCCAGTCCTCGGGGAAGCCCTCGGACGTCTCGGCCTGGACGTAGGCGTCGATGGTGTCGTCCATGAAGTGGTGGATCTGCTCGTGCAGGTCCTCACCCTCCAGGACGCGGCGCCGCTCGCCGTAGATGACCTCGCGCTGCCGGTTCATGACTTCGTCGTACTTCAAGACGTTCTTACGGGTCTCGAAGTTCTGCGTCTCGACCTGCGACTGGGCCGACGCGATCGCGCGCGTGACCATCTTGTTCTCGATCGGCACGTCGTCCGGAACGTTCGCCATGGACATCACACGCTCGACCATCTGGGCCTTGAACAGACGCATCAGGTCGTCGCCGAGCGAGAGGTAGAAGCGGGACTCGCCGGGGTCGCCCTGACGGCCGGAACGACCGCGCAGCTGGTTGTCGATCCGCCGCGACTCGTGCCGCTCGGTGCCGAGCACATAGAGCCCGCCGAGCCGCTCGACCTCGTCCTTCTCCGCCTTGACGGCGTCCTCGGCCCGCGCGAGAGCGTCCGGCAGGGCGTGTGCCCACTGCTCGATGTGCTCCTCGGGGTCGAGCCCGTGCTGGCGCAGCTCCGCCTCGGCGAGGTCCTCGGGGTTGCCGCCGAGCTTGATGTCCGTACCACGTCCGGCCATGTTGGTGGCCACCGTCACGGAGCCCCTGCGGCCCGCCTGGGCGACGATCGACGCCTCGCGCTCGTGGTGCTTGGCGTTCAGCACCTCGTGCTGGATGCCGCGCTTGCTGAGCTGCTGCGAGAGGTACTCGGACTTCTCCACCGAGGTGGTGCCCACGAGGATCGGCTGACCCTTGGCGTGCTTCTCCTCGATGTCGTCGACGACCGCCTCGAACTTGGCGACCTCGGTGCGGTAGATCAGATCCGACTGGTCCATGCGGATCATGGGCCGGTTGGTCGGGATGGGCACCACACCGAGCTTGTAGATCTGGTGGAACTCGGCGGCCTCGGTCATCGCCGTACCGGTCATGCCGGACAGACCGGGCTGCTCCTTGCCGTTGTGGTCGCGGCGCTTGTAGAGGCGGAAGAAGTTCTGGAGGGTGATCGTGGCGAGCGTCTGGTTCTCGTCCTTGATCGGCACCGACTCCTTCGCCTCGATCGCCTGGTGCATGCCCTCGTTGTAGCGGCGGCCGGCGAGGATACGGCCGGTGTGCTCGTCGACGATCATGACCTCGTCGTCGATGATCACGTAGTCCTTGTCGCGCTTGAAGAGCTCCTTGGCCTTGATGGCGTTGTTCAGGTAGCCCACCAGCGGGGTGTTGACCGACTCGTAGAGGTTGTCGATCCCCAGCCAGTCCTCGACCTTGGCGACCCCGGACTCGTGGATGGCGACCGTGCGCTTCTTCTCGTCGACCTCGTAGTCGCCGGTCTCCTCGATGCCCTTGAGCGGGTTGCCGGCCTCACCGCGCTTGAGGCGCTTGACCAGCTTGGCGAAGTCGCCGTACCACTTGGTGGCCTGGTCGGCCGGGCCGGAGATGATCAGCGGCGTACGGGCCTCGTCGATGAGGATGGAGTCGACCTCGTCGACGACGGCGAAGTTGTGGCCGCGCTGGACGAGCTCGTCCTTGGACCACGCCATGTTGTCGCGCAGGTAGTCGAAGCCGAACTCGTTGTTCGTGCCGTAGGTGATGTCGCAGTTGTACTGCTCGCGGCGCTGGGCCGGCGTCATGTTGGCCAGGATGCAGCCGACCTCGAGGCCCAGGAACTTGTGGACGCGGCCCATCAGCTCGGAGTCGCGCTCGGCCAGGTAGTCGTTGACCGTGATGATGTGGACGCCCTTGCCGGACAGCGCGTTCAGGTACGCGGGCAGGGTGCCGACGAGGGTCTTGCCCTCACCGGTCTTCATCTCGGCGACGTACCCCATGTGGAGGGCGGCGCCGCCCATGATCTGCACGTCGTAGTGGCGCTGGCCCAGGACGCGCTTGGCGGCCTCGCGGACGGTGGCGAAGGCCTCGGGGAGCAGGTCGTCCAGGCTCTCACCGTCGGCGTACCGCTCCTTGTACTCATCGGTGAGGGCACGCAGCTCGGCGTCGGAGAGGTCGACGAAGTCCTCTTCGATGGAGTTGACCTGGCCCGCGATGCGGTGCAGTTTGCGCAGGATCTTGCCTTCGCCTGCACGCATGATCTTCGAGAGGACGGACACGGGGGGTGGTCTCCTTGCCGGTCGGGCCTGGGACGGTCGGTTTCCATTTCATTGCTGAGCAACGGCCATCGTATGCGAGGACCCCACCACGTCGGGAGGCCTGCCGCGACGGTGACCACGCACGGCTTCACATCTGTTTCACGGCTGCTTCGAAGAGGACAACGTCCGGAGCCCCCGGATGGTGCCGCTTCATCCATCGAATCGTGCGAAGGGTGATCGTTTCCTCACGTACGGCAAATGGTTGGCGCCGATCACTCCCCCATGAGGAGAATCGGCCGATGGAACCCGTCACGCTCACCACCGACCGCCTTCTGCTGCGCACGGTCGGCCCCCAGGACACCGACGCGGTGTACGCCGCCTGCCAGGACTCCGACATCCAGCGCTGGACCACGGTCCCCTCCCCGTATCTCCCCGAGCACGCGCAGGGCTTCACGGAGCAGATGTGTCCGGACGGCTGGGCGGACGGTTCTATGTTCACCTTCGGCGTCTTCCTCCTCTCCGGGGAGCTCACGGGCATGCTCGGCGTCACGATGCGCTCCCCGGGGGTGGGCGAGATCGGCTACTGGGGCGTCAAGGAACACCGCGGCAACGGCTACATGACCGAGGCCGCCGTCACCGTCTCCCGCTGGGCCTTCACGAAGATGTCGATCGACCGGGTGGAATGGCGCGCCGAGGTGGGCAACCGGGCCTCCCGCGCGGTGGCGGAGCGGGCGGGCTTCGTCGTCGAGGGCACCCTGCGCTCCGCGATCAACAACAAGGGCACGCTGCGGGACTGCTGGGTGGGCTCTCTGCTGCCGTCCGACCTGGGACTCGCGTCCACGGCGCCGTACCTGCCCGCCGGGGAGTAGCGGGTGGGGGAGCGGAAGCGGAGAAGGGGGCGGCGCACGTCCGGACTTGGGGCCGGTGTCAGTGCCGCCCCCTATCGTGCGGACGCATGACGACTCTCCCGCGTCCGGCCACGGACCTTTCGGCGGCAGAGGCCCGCCGCATCGCCCTGCGCGCCCAGGGCTTCCTGGGCGCCCCCGACCGTCGCTCCGGCGTCCGGGGGGTCCTGCGTCACCTGGGCGCGGTGCAGCTCGACACCATCTCCGTCCTCGCCCGCTCCCACGAGCTCATCCCCTACGCCCGCCTCGGCGCCGTGGGCCGGGAAACGGTCGAGGCCGCGTACTGGAAGGCAGGCGCCCAGCCGCCGCGCGCGTTCGAGTACTGGTCGCACGCGGCCTGCATCCTGCCCGTCGAGGAGTGGCCGCACTTCGCCTTCCGCCGCCGCGCCTACCGCGGCCGCCCGCACTGGAACCACGAGCTCCCCGACGGTGCCTACGACCAGGTCGTCAAGCAGCTCCGCGCCCAGGGCCCGCTCACGGCCACGGAGTTGGGCGGCGCGAAACGCACCAGCGAGTGGTGGGACTGGTCCGGTGCCAAGGTCGCCGTCGAGCGGGCCCTGATGTACGGCGAGGTGGTGTGCGTCGAGCGTCGCGGCTGGAAGCGGGTCTACGACCTCGCCGAACGCGCGATCCCCGAAGCCCTGCTGCACGACGAGCTGGACGACGCCGAGTGCCTGCGCCGTCTGGTCCGCCTGGCCGGCCGGTCCCTCGGCGTCGGGACCCGCGCGGACCTCGCCGACTACCACCGCCTCAAGGGCGAGCAGGTCGACGCGGTGATCGCCGACTCGGGCCTGGTGCCGGTCGCGGTCGAGGGCTGGTCCAAGCTGGCCTGGGCCGATCCGGAGGCCCTCGCCGCACCTCCGCGCGGACGTCACCGTACGACGCTGCTGTCCCCGTTCGACTCCCTGGTGTGGGAACGGGCCCGCACCGAGCGGATCTTCGGCTTCACCCACCGCCTGGAGGCCTACGTACCGAAACAGAAGCGGGTGCACGGCTACTTCGCGATGCCCGTACTCGCCGGCGGCCGGCTGGTCGGCCGCGTCGACCCGGCGCGCGAGGGCCGCACGCTGGTGGCCAGGCAGATCACGCTGGAGGGTCCCAAGGCGGTCCCCGCCGTCGCGCAGGCCCTGGTCGAGGCGGCGAGCTGGGTGGACTGCACGAACGTCCGCGTGGAGCGCGTCGACGCGCCCGAACTGCGCGAACGGCTCACCCGGGAGCTGACCCGCGCCCTCGCCTGAGGTCACCGGATCTCGAGGATCTTCTCCCGCATCGCGTAGACCACCGCCTCCATCCTGGAGTGCAGCTGCAGCTTCTCCAGGATGTTGCGCACGTGGTTCTTCACGGTGTTCTCGGAGATGAACAGCTCCTTGGCGATGTCGCGGTTGTTCATCCCCGTGGCGACGAGCTTGAGCACTTCGAGTTCACGGTCCGTCAGCCGGGGCGCGGGCACCAGCCGGCGCTCGTCGGTGCGCTGGATCATCGACTTGAACTCGGTGAGCAGCTTCGACGCCATGGAGGGGCTGATCTGCGACTGTCCGTCGGCCACCGCGCGAATGGCGGTGGCCACCTCGTCCGTGGAGATCTCCTTGAGGAGGTAGCCGGTCGCACCCGCCTTGATGGCGTCGTAGAGATCGGCCTCCTCGTCACTGATCGTCAGCATGATGATCTTCGCGCTGGGGGCCACCTCCTTGATGGAGGTGCACGCCTCGATGCCGCCCCGCTTGGGCATCCGCACATCCATCAGGACGATGTCCGGCAGCAGGTCCGCTGCCTTCTCCACGGCCTCGGCGCCGTCCCCCGCCTCGCCGACGACCTGGATGTCCTCCTCGGCCGCGAGGACGATCTCCAGTCCCCGGCGGAACAGCGCGTGGTCGTCCACCACCAGGACCCTGATCGGCTCCTTGCCCGTCTCCTCGGCCGGTTCACCGGCCGGCTCCTGGTACCCGGAGCCCGCGTGCGGGCCCCTGCCGGTGACGCCGTCGTCGGAGTCCTCTCCACGCATCGGGCCGAAGCTGTCCGCCATCGTTCCTCCCCCTGAAGGCTGTGGCCGTGGTCGTGAGCCATCGCCAACCCAAGGCAACGGCCCACCGATTGGGCCGTTGCCGCCATGATTCCATGCCCGGACGGCACCGGGGTGCCGACGTGGGATGCGAAGTGGTCGCACACCGGTGCCCCTGGGGGCGCACACGCACGCACCCAGGGGCACCGGTTCAGCCACTGCCGCCCGCCGGGTCAGCCGCCGAGGGGCCCGCCCGCCTCGGGAGCATGCGGCTGCGTGACCATGGTGTCCGTACTGAGGTGGATCACGCCGTAGTCGTAGGCGTGCCGTCGGTAGACGACACTGGGTTCCTTCGTCTCGGAGTCGACGAACAGATAGAAGTCGTGCCCGACCAGCTCCATCTCGTAGAGGGCCTGATCGAGGGTCATGGGGGCGGCCACGTGGGTCTTCTCGCGGACGACGAGGGGGCCGTCACCCTGTACTTCCAGTGTGCCGATCTTCTTGGTGGGGACTGCGTCCTGCCCCTCCTCAAAGGAATGCGCGCCCGTCCCGTTGAGCGTCGCCGCACCCGGGACGTGGTCGGGGACCTCCGCTGCCGAGATCCTGCGCGCGCCGCGCCGTGAATAGCGCTTGTCGTGCTGCTTGCGCAGCCGGGCGTCCAGCTTCTCCGCTGCCAGGTCGAGCGCCGCGTACGGGTCGCTCGCCGCTGCCTCCGCCCGGATCACCGGACCGCGGGAGTGGAGCGTGATCTCCACTCGGGCGCTGCGGTCGGCCTGCCGGGGGTTGGGCTCCTTGGACACCTCGACGTCGAGGCTGATCACCTTGCCGTCGAGCTTCTGGATCCTCTCCAGCTTCAGCTTCTCGGCCACGTGCTTCCGGAACCGCTCGGGCACCTCGATCTTGCGGCCCTTGACGACGATGTCCACGCAGAACTCCGTTCCCGGATCGCTCCGCCTCGGTGCGGAGCGTCTCCCTTTTGCACCAGGCCCCGGTCGACCCCGGAACCTCGGACTCGGTGACTTCCACCTCCATCCCCCATGGACGAGATCTACAGTCCACCAGCCCGGGTGATAACAGAAAACCCGTGGCACGGCATTCGGATTCGAGAGGTGCGGCCTGCGGCTTTCCCTCTCAACCGAACATATCTCGCCCGGACGGACGTCGTCACCCTCTACCGCCGCGCACCTCCGTTCAGGTGAATTCGCCCTCTCACTACCTGCAACGATGCAAGTTCCCAGTCAGTTCCGGTTTATTTCGAAAGAATCTGGTGAAGCCGCAACAACCGCCGCGCACTTCACGTCAATGGGCCGATCGGCTCCATCCGCACCCGCCACCGGGGCCGAACGGCCAGGCCCTTGATCCACCCTCTCGTGAGTCGATCCGTTTCGCCGTTCCCGTCGTTCTTGTCCTTCCCTTCGTGCCCCTCTCCTTTCCCATGTCTCACCCCTGTACACGGACGCGGACGCCGAAACACTCGAATCAGGCCCGACATCCACCTTCATGCGCGCCCCTCGCGCCCCCCACGCCCCCACAAGCGCTCCCGCACGCGGCTCGGTGTGCAACGCGAGACGCACCGCGCGCGCGGCCTCCGCCAGCGACGCCCCGGTCGTCATCAGGTCGTCGACGAGTACGACGGAGCCGTCGCGCAGCAGCCGGTCACAGCCCGGCGCCACCGCCAGCGCACCGGCGAGATTGGCCAGCCGCCGCCGGGCGTCGAGCCCCGACTGGTCGGCCACGTCCCGCCGGTGCCGCAACGCGGGCAGCACCGAAACGGGCAGCCCCTGGCGCCGCAGCGCGCCCGCCGCCGCCCGCGCGATCCGCAGCGCCGGGTCGTGCCCACGGGCCCGCACGGTCCGCCGTGCGGACGGCACGGGCACCAGCAGGACCGCCCCGCGGTGGCCGCGCACCGCCCCCGGAACCCCACCGGGACCCGACCGCGCCGCCCCCAGCGGACCCGTCTCCCGCAGACCCGCGCGCACCGCTTGCGCCAGGGCCTCGCCCAGCGGCCGGGAGAGGGCCAGGGCGCCCCGCTCCTTGTGGGCCAGCAGCGCGGCACGCACCTCGTCCGCGTAGGGGGCGGCGGCGTGCACGACCGGCAGTCCGACCGGCCGCGGCACCGGGCACACCCCGCGTGGCGCGGCGCCGCTCAGTGCCGTACGGCACCGCTCGCAGAGCACCGCACGAGGTCTGCCGCACCCGCCGCACTCGGCCGGGAGCACCAGGTCGCTCAGGTCCTGCCACCAGCGCCGCATGGCCCCACTGTGCCAACGCCCGCAGCCTCCGGCCACCCCTGTGGAAAACTCCGCACAACCCGCGGACCGGTCACCCCGGACAGAGCGGTCACCCCGGATAGACCGGCGCGGTCCCCTCCGTCACCTGCTGCCACTGCGCACCCGACGGCAGCCGCACGATCCCGTCCACCGAGTACGCCACCAGCGGCACCTGTTCGTCGGGGGAGGCGGTCACCGCCTTGACGCCGGTCAGGGCGGCGGGCTGAGGCACCTCGGGTATGGAGCCGTCGACCTCGACGTACCGCATCTGCTCCACACCTCCTTCCTCCCGCCCGACCACCACGAGCCGGCTGTCCCCGGTCCAGGACATGGCGGTGACCTTCTCCAACTCCGGCGTCGCGGGCCGCAGGTCCAGCACGGTGACGGTCGGCTGCTCGCCCGTGGTCCGTTCCTCCCCGTCCGGGCCGTCCCGCTCGATCCGCCCGATCATCAGGGACCGCCGGTCGCCCTTGGCCACGACGAGCGCGACCCTGACCCCGTCGGCGGCGACCCGGACCGCCTGGATCCGCCCGTCCAGGCCCGGCGTCCGTACTTCCAACGGCTCGCCCCCGCCCTCCTCCAGCAGGAACAGCCGGGGGTTCCCGGGGTCCTGGTCGGCCACCCACAGGCCGCCGTGCGCGTCCCAGCTGGGCGCGGTCAGCCGGTCGCCCTCGGACTTGCCCCGGCTGGTCAGCACGGGCTCCCCGAGCGAACCGCCCGGCACCAGCGATCCGACGTACAGCGACTTCCCGTCGAGCGCGACCCCGGCCGCGGTGCGCTCGTCCCGCGAGACCGCCACCGACCGCAACGGCGCCGCGCCCTCGCCGAGCGGCCCCGGCACCGGCTCCGGGTCCGGCTGGGTGGCCCTGTCGCCCGCCGGGAGCCGTACCAGCCGGTGCTCCTCGTCGATGAAGTACAGGTATTCGGGGTGGCTCAGCGACTCCCGGTCGGCCACGGTCCCGGTGGCCTCCTGGGCCAGCGAGCACAGCTTCTTCCCGGCGGCCCGCAGCTCGACCTCGTCCACGGCGGGGCTGAGGTTGCGCAGCGTGAACAGCAGCTGGGCCGCCATCTCCCCGCACCTCTTGGTGCCGACGTCGGCCGCCTTGTCGTTGAGCGGCACGGTCAGTCTGCCCCCGTCGTCCGCCGTCAGCGGACCGGTGCCCTTGCGCAGCGCCGTCCCCGCGGGGAAGCTCGACCTGACGGCCGGGTCCAGCCAGTTCGTGGGCCCGCTCAGGAGGGAGCGGACCATCTGGGTGGTGGGCTCCACGTGACTGCGCACGTAGACCGGGTCGGCGACGGCCATCGGCGGCCCGTCCGCATCGGGTCCACCGGCTCCCGCGGTGTTCGAGGCGAAGTAGTACTTGTTGACGGACATGTAGTTGCGCTGGAAGTCCGACTTGCCCATGACGACGCCCTGTGGCACCCCGTCGATGCGCCACTGGCGGGTCTTCACGTCCTGTGTGAGATGCACGAGCTGGTCGTACGGCCCGGAGTCGGCCGTGTACGCCTGCTGTGCGTCCACGGTGGCGACCTTGTCGCCGGTCAGATTGAAGGAGAGCTCCCCGTCGTCCTCGCGGCCCGGCGGGCCGGGCTGGGCGCCCGGCCCGTCCGCCAGCACCGTGGTGGACAGCTCCGGCTTCCATACCTCCGCCGCCTCGGCGGTCAGATACTGGCGCGCGGTGCTGTAGTCCGGGTCGTCGCTGGTCAGCGCCTCCAGGAAGCCCTGCACGATCTGGGGCGGCGACGCGTCCTCACTCGGCGGCATCGCGAACACCCGCACCTGCGCGTCCTGGCGGGGCGTGGAGTCCACGCCCCGCACATCCCCGCTGTCGGGCATCGAGGCGCACCCGGCCAGCAGTACGACACCGCTGGTGGCGCACGCCACCACTCGTGCCGGTGCCGTCCTGCCGCGCCCTGCGCGCTCACCGCCCACGCGAAGCCTCCCCTTGCCTGTCCGCCTGCCGGTACCCGGACCGGTCCTCGGGTTCGTTCTCTCGCCGGTCCGGGTCCGTCGTCCCGTTCTCCCCGCCGGGGTCGCCGAAACCGGCGCCCGCATCGGCGCCGGCCTGCCCCCCGGCCCCCGCCGGCCGCGACACCACGCGCGCGCCGTTGCCGGGCAGTGCCGTCGGGTCGGCCGTGGGGGCCGCGGTGGCCGACAGCGTCGCGAGCGGATCGCGGGCCGCGCGGGCCGGTCCGTCGGTGTCCGCGGACCGCGCGGGCACGGTGGACTGTTTTTCGCCGTCCCCGCCGCCCTGCGGCTCGCCGACGCCGCCGAGCCCGCTGTTGCGTCGTGAGTCCCTGGGCTCCAGGGGGATCGGGGAGCCCCGCAGCGGCTCGTCGGCCGTCCTGGGCAGCGTCAGCCGGAACTGCGAGCCGCCGCCCGGCTCGCCCCATGCCTGGAGCCAGCCGCCGTGCAGCCGCGCGTCCTCCAGGGCGATGGACAGCCCCAGTCCCGTACCGCCGGTGGTCCGCGCGCGTGCCGGGTCCGCCCGCCAGAAGCGGCTGAAGACCCGGGTCGCCTCACCGGGCTTGAGCCCGACACCGTAGTCCCGCACCGCGACCGCGACCGCCCCGCCCGCCGCGGCGAGCTTGACGACGACGTCCTTGCCGTCGCCGTGCTCCACGGCGTTGACGACGAGGTTGCGCAGGACGCGCTCCACGCGCCGCGCGTCGGCCTCGGCGACGACGGGCTGCTGGTCGCCGACGATCTTGATCGGCGTGCCCTTGCGCTCGGCGAGCGGCTCGGCCCCGCTGACCACGCGCCGTACGACTTCACGCAGGTCTATCGGCTCCGCCTCGAGCGCCGCCGCGCCCGCGTCGAAGCGGCTGATCTCCAGCAGGTCCGAAAGCAGCGACTCGAACCGGTCGATCTGGTCCGCGAGCAGTTCGGCCGACCGCGCGGTGACCGGGTCGAAGTCCTCACGCGCCTCATGGATGACGTCCGCGGCCATCCGTACGGTCGTCAGCGGCGTCCGCAGTTCGTGGGAGACGTCCGACACGAAACGGCGCTGCATCCGCGACAGTTCCTCGAGCTGGTTGATCTTCAGCTGGAGGTTCTGCGCCATCTTGTTGAAGGCCTCGCCGAGCCGCGCGATGTCGTCCTCACCGGTGACCTTCATCCGTTCCTGGAGACGCCCGGCGGACAGCCGCTCCGCGATCCCGGCGGCCATCCGCACCGGCGTCACGACCTGCCGCACCACGAGCCAGGCGATCGCCCCGACGAGGACGACGACGAACAGCCCCGCGGTCGCCAGAGTGCCCTTGACCAGGCTCAGCGACTTCTCCTCCTGCGTGAGCGGGAAGAGGTAGTACAGCTGGTACGGATCACCGTTGGGGTCGTTGACCTGCTTGCCGATGACCAGGCCGGGCTGCGAGTCCGCGCCGTTGCTGTAGACGATCCGCGTGTACCGCTGCGCCGCCGCGGTGTTGGCGTCGATCCTGTCCCGCAGGTCCCCGGGCACGCTCTGCGACGGGTCGACGTGCCCCGAGGCACGCGGGCCGCGCCCGCCGCCGCTCTCGTCGTCCATGGGCAGGGTGACCACGTCGAAGGCTCCCTGGCCGCCGCTGGAGAGCGACTCCACGAGGTCACTCATCCACTGGATGACGCTCTGCGAGGACCGGTCGCCCACCGCGACCGCGTCCTCACCGGTGCCGCTCGTGGCCTCGTCGGCCTGCTGCTTGGCCACCGCGAACCCGCCGGTGGCCTGGCTCTGCGACGCCTTCACCTTGGCGTCCAGCAGACCGTTGCGTACCTGGCCGATGACGACGAAGCCCAGCAGCAGGACCACGCCCAGCGACATCAGCAGCGTGGTGACGACGACCTTCAGCTGGATGTTCCGCCGCCACAGCCGCATGACGGGCAGCAACGGCCTGCGCACCCAGCGGACGAACAGGCGGATCACCGGGCTGCCCTGGACTCCGCCCTGCAGCAGCCCGTCCTTGAGCAGGCGCCCCCAACGGGGGCGCCCTGATGCCCGGCTGCCGGACGATCGGCCGACAGGCGGCTCCGACGGGTCCCCGGGCCGGCCGGGCGCCGGAGCGGCACTGTCCCCGGACACGTCAGCTCGGTCCTGCCTTGTACCCGACGCCACGGACGGTCACCACGATCTCCGGCTTCTCCGGGTCCTTCTCGACCTTGGAGCGCAGCCGCTGGACATGGACGTTCACCAGCCGGGTGTCGGCCGCGTGACGGTACCCCCAGACCTGTTCCAGCAGCACCTCCCGCGTGAACACCTGCCACGGCTTGCGGGCCAGCGCGACCAACAGGTCGAACTCCAGCGGGGTCAGCGCGATCGACTGCCCCTCCCGCTTCACGGAGTGTCCGGCCACGTCGATCACCAGGTCGCCGATGGCGAGCTGTTCCGGCGCAGGCTCCTCCGACCTGCGCAGCCGCGCCCGGATCCGGGCGACCAGTTCCTTCGGCTTGAACGGCTTGACGATGTAGTCGTCGGCACCGGACTCCAGGCCCACCACGACATCGACGGTGTCACTCTTCGCCGTGAGCATCACGATCGGCACCCCGGACTCCGCCCTGATCAGGCGGCACACCTCGATACCGTCCCGGCCGGGCAGCATCAGATCGAGCAGCACCAGGTCGGGCTTGGCCTCACGGAAAGCGGCCAGCGCCTTGTCGCCGTCGGCTACGAAAGACGGTTCAAAACCTTCACCACGCAGCACAATGCCGAGCATCTCGGCCAGTGCGGTGTCGTCGTCGACGACAAGGACTCGTCCCTTCATAAACGACATCATCCCATTAGCTCATCGTGACCTGGCGTGACCTGGCGCACAGCTCGGCCAGGGCCTCGGCCGTCACGGGTGAGACGGCACCTTCCTCCGTGACGATCGCCGTCACCAGTTCCGGTGGTGTCACGTCGAACGCCGGGTTGTACGCCTGGGTCCCCAGGGGTGCCACAAGAATCCCGCCTCCCGCTTCGGTTCCGGCCACCGGCACCTGCGGTGCGGTGACCTCGGTCACTTCATGGCCGGGGCGCTGCTCGACCTCGATGGACGCCCCGTCCGGCGTCTGCGGATCCACCGTCGTCACCGGGGCCACGACGATGAACGGCACATGGTGGTACCGCGCCAGCACCGCGAGCGGATAACTGCCCACCTTGTTCGCCACCGAGCCGTCGGCCGCGATGCGGTCCGCCCCTATGAGTACCGCGTCCACCTCACCGGCCGCGAACAGGGATCCCGCCGCGCTGTCGGTGAGCAGGGTGTACGCCATTTCACTGCGGGCCGCCTCGTATGCCGTCAGGCGAGCACCTTGCAGCAACGGGCGCGTTTCGTCCACCCACAGCCGCCTGAGCCGGCCCGCCCGGTGCGCCGCCAGCGCCACCGCGAACGCCGTGCCCTCACCACCCGACACCAGTGAGCCGGTGTTGCAGTGGGTGAGGATCCGGTGCCCGCCACCGGGCAGCAGCTCGTCCAGCAGTGCCACTCCGTGCTCGGCCATCCGCGCGCTGGCCTCGGCGTCCTCGCGGTGCAGCCGCCGTGCCGCGGCCAGCGCGGCCCCGGCTGCCTCCCTCTCGTCGCCGCCCCGGGCGACAACGCCCCGGTGGGCGGAGAGGGCCCGGCGCACCCCCACCGCGAGGTTCACCGCGGTGGGCCGGGCGCCCTCCAGCGCAACCGCGGCGTCGTCCACGTCGAAGCCCCGTGCGGCGGCGAGTGCGACGCCGTACGCACCGGCGATGCCCAGCAGGGGCGCACCGCGCACGGCCAGTGAGCGGATCGCCTCCACCAGCGCGGGTGCGTCCGTGCAGACCAGCTCGACCTCCTCGGCCGGCAGTCTCGTCTGGTCGAGAAGGATCAGAACGGGCCCTTCGGGTGGCTCTTCCCAGCGGAGCGCAGGTATCTCGGTCGGCCGCTTGTGGTCGCCGCCGTGTGCGTACTGATCAGCCATGCGGTCAGTCTGCCCCCTGCGGCACGGACAATTGAAGGTGCAGCCCGTCCCTCGGCAGATCCGACAGGTCCGGCAGGCCCGTTGACGAACACCCCATGGCACGATGGCTGCGAACCTGCCGCCGCGACCGCGGACGGGCACCGTGAAGGAGCGATGATGAACGACACTCCGGGCTGGGCCTCGCCCGGATCCGCCCCGTCCGACGGGCAGGAGCCGGGTCAGGACGCACCCCAGGGCCCGGGCGTCAAGTGGTCGAAGGAGCAGCCGCCGCCCAGCCAGTGGTCCGCGCCCACCGGCCCGCCCGGCGCCACCGGCCCCGGCCAGGCTCCCCCGCCCGCACCGCCCGGCCCGGGATGGGGCACCCCGCCCCCCGGCGGCCCCGCGGGGCCCGGAGGATACAGCAGCCCCGGTGGCTACGGAGGTCCCGGTGGTTACGGAGCCTGGGGAGGTGGCTGGGGCGGTCCCCCGCCTGCCGCAAAGCCCGGTGTGATCCCGCTCCGCCCGCTCGGTGTGGGCGAGATCCTCGACGGCGCGGTCTCCACCATGCGCACCCACTGGCGCACGGTCCTCGGCATCTCGCTGACCGTCGCCGTCCTCATCCGGATCGTCGTCGTCCTCGTCCAGGGACTCTTCCTGAACAGCTCCAGCGCCGCGGTACTCAACGACCCGAGCGCCACCCTCGACGAGCTGACCGGCGCCATGGGCGTCTCCCTGCTCAACAGCGGGGTGGTCTCCGTGATCACCCTGGTCGGCACCGTCGCCGCCACCGCCCTGCTCACGGCGGTCACCAGCCGTGCCGTGCTCGGCACGTCGGTCACCGCCGCCGAGGCCTGGCGCGACGCCCGCCCCCAGGTCCTGAAGCTGTTCGGTCTGATCTGCCTGCTGCTGCTCATCACTGTCGTCGTCATCACCCTGGGCGCGCTGCCCGGCATCCTCGTGACCGTCACGGTCGGCGGCCCGGGAGGCGTGGCGCTCACGGTCCTGGGCGTCATCGGCGGCGGCATCGTCGCCATGTGGCTGTGGGTCCGCTTCTCGCTGTCTGCGCCCACGCTGATGCTGGAGAAGCAGGGCGTCATGAAGGCGCTGAGCCGGTCCGCGAAGCTGGTGCGCGGCTCCTGGTGGCGGATGCTCGGCATCCAGCTGCTCGCGTCGATCATCGCGGGCATCGTCGCGTCGATCATCGTCATCCCCTTCGCCGTCCTCGCCACGGCGTTCAGCGGTGACGGCGTCTCCGGTCTCCTCAACAGCGCCGGCGGCGACATCGGCTGGGCGTTCCTCATCATCAGCGGGATCGGCGCGGTCATCGGCTCCACGATCACGTTCCCGATCACGGCCGGCGTCACCGTGCTCCTCTACGTCGACCAGCGCATCCGCCGCGAGGCCCTCGACCTCGAACTGGGCCGCGCCGCCGGCGTCCAGGGCTACGGTCCCGGCACCACCCCGGGGAGCTGAGGGGGTGCACACCACGGGGGGAGTTCTCACTGCGGCGCAGACGCTGCCCGAAGCCGCCGCCGTCGCCGTGCACACGCTGCTGCGCGGCGACGGCGAGCCGCCCGTCACCATCCCGCGCGATCCCGCGCGGGAGGCGGCCCGGCGCGAGCTGTCCAAGCAGATGTACCACGAGAACGATCCCAGCTGGTTCCAGCGGGCCCTGGACGCCTTCTGGGAGTGGGTCGGCAAACTGTTCGACACCGCCGCCACCGCGACACCCGGCGGTGCGCTCGGACTGATCGTCGTCATCGCCGCCGTGATCGCCGTCCTGGGCGCCCTGTGGTGGCGGCTGGGCACCCCGCGACGCCAGCCGACCTCCGCGCCCGCCCTGTTCGACGACCGGCCCCGCAGCGCCGCCGAACACCGTGCGGCCGCCGAGGCGCACGCCGCCCAGGGCCACTGGAACCAGGCCGTGCAGGAACGCATGCGCGCCGTCGTCCGCGCCCTGGAAGAACGCGCCCTGCTCGACATCCGCCCGGGCCGCACCGCCGACGAGGCGGCCGCCGAGGCGGGCCGCGCCCTGCCCGCCCACACCGACCGGCTGCGCACCGCCGCGCGGAGCTTCGACGACGTCACATACGGCGGCCGGACCGCGACGGAACAGTCGTACCGGCACCTCACCGAACTCGACCGTGACCTGGAACGCAGCAAACCCCGGCTCGCGGGCGCCGCTGTCGGCGACGGCAACGGCACGGACACCAGCGACCGCAGCGACAACACGGGCGGCAGCGCCCGCCAGGGAGCCGCCGGATGACGACCGAGGTCACGCTCCCCTCCACCTCGGCCTCGCCCACCGCCCGCCAGGTGTGGACCCGCGCGCGAGGTGTCGTCCTCGCGCTCGTCCTGCTGATCGTGGCGGCCGTCGTCATCGCCGTGGTCCGCTCCGACGCCCGACACGGCGAACTCGACCCGCGCTCCGCCGACCCCTACGGCAGCCGCGCCGTCGCCGAACTCCTCGCCGACCGCGGTGTGGACACACGCGTGGTCACCACCCTGCACGAGGCGTCCGCCGCCGCGAACCACGACACGACCCTCCTGGTCGCCGTCCCCGACCGCCTGACCCACCGCCAGCAGTCGAGACTGCACACCGCGGTCGCCGACTCCGGCGGCCGCACCGTCCTGGTCTCCTCCGGCAGCGCGTCCGTCGACCGGCTCGCCCCGGGTGTCACCGCCGACCCGGTCACCAGCTTCGGCTCCACTCTCTCCCCCCGCTGCTCCCTGCCCGCCGCCCGCAGCGCGGGCACCGCCGACACGGGCGGCATCCGCTACACCACCACCCATCTCGACGCCGACGAGTGCTACCCCAGCGAGCGCCTGGCCACCCTGTTGCGCATCCCCGCGGCCACCGGCGGCGGGGACACCGTCCTCATCGGTGCCCCCGACATCCTCCGCAACGACCGTCTCGACGAGCACGGCAACGCCTCGCTCGCCCTCCAACTCCTCGGCTCCCGCCCCCATCTGGTCTGGTACCTCCCCTCACTCGCCGACGCCTCCGCCGCCTCCGAGGACGGCCGGCGCGGCTTCTTCGACCTGCTCCCCTCCGGCTGGCTCTGGGGCACCCTGCAGCTCTTCATCGCCGCAGCCCTGGCCGCCCTGTGGCGGGCACGCCGGCTCGGCCCCCTCGTGCCCGAAAGACTTCCCGTCGCGATCCGCGCCTCCGAAACCGTCGAAGGCCGCGCCCGCCTCTACCGCAAGGCGAATGCCCGGGACCGCGCGGCCGCCGCTCTTCGCTCCACCACGCGCACCCGTCTCGCCCCCCTCGTGGGTGTCCCCGCCTCCCAGGCACACGCGCCCGAGGCCCTGCTGCCCGCCCTGTCCGCCCGCCTTCACGGCGAAGGACAGCCGTCCCCGCACGATCTCCTGTTCGGCCCGCCCCCCAGCGACGACGCAGCCCTGACCTCCCTCGCCGACCGACTCGACGCCCTCGAAAGAGAGGTACGCCGTCCATGATGGACCCGACCACTGACAACGCCGCGCACACCGGGGACCCGGCCGCCGCCAGGGCCTCCCTGGAGGCCCTGCGCGCCGAGATCGCCAAAGCCGTGGTCGGCCAGGACCCCGCTGTCACCGGCCTCGCCGTCGCCCTGCTGTGCCGCGGCCACGTGCTCCTCGAAGGCGTTCCCGGCGTCGCCAAGACCCTGCTCGTCCGCACCCTCGCCGCTGCTCTGGAACTCGACACCAAACGCGTCCAGTTCACCCCCGACCTGATGCCGAGCGACGTCACCGGCTCCCTGGTCTACGACGCCCGCACCGCGGAGTTCTCCTTCCAGCCCGGCCCCGTCTTCACCAACCTCTTCCTCGCCGACGAGATCAACCGCACGCCTCCGAAGACCCAGGCGTCGCTCCTGGAGGCCATGGAGGAACGGCAGGTCACCGTCGACGGCACCCCCCGCACCCTCCCGGAGCCCTTCCTGGTCGCCGCCACCCAGAACCCCGTGGAGTACGAGGGCACCTACCCCCTCCCCGAGGCACAGCTCGACCGCTTCCTCCTCAAGCTCACCATTCCCCTCCCGTCCCGCCAGGACGAGATCGACGTCCTCACCCGCCACACCGAGGGCTTCGACCCCCGCGACCTGCGCGCCGCCGGCGTACGCCCCGTCGCGGGCGCCGCCGACCTGGAAGCGGCCCGCGCCGCGGTCGCCAGGACGACGGTCTCCCCCGAGATCACCGCCTACGTCGTCGACATCGTCCGCGCCACACGCGAATCGCCGTCCCTCACCCTGGGCGTCTCCCCCCGAGGAGCCACCGCCCTCCTGTCCACCGCCCGCGCCTGGGCCTGGCTGACGGGACGCGACTACGTCATTCCCGACGACGTCAAGGCCCTCGCCCTCCCCACCCTCCGCCACCGCGTACAGCTGCGGCCGGAGGCCGAGATGGAAGGCGTCACGACCGACTCGGTCATCAACGCCATCCTCGCCCACGTCCCCGTCCCCCGCTGATGGCCCTCACCGGACGCGCCGCCCTCCTCGCGGCACTCGGCTCCCTCCCCGTCGGCATCTGGGAACCCGGCTGGACGGGCATCCTCGCCGTCAACGCCCCCCTGGCGGTGGCCTGTGCCTGCGACTTCGCCCTGGCCGCCCCCGTACGCCGGCTCGGCCTGAGCCGCGCCGGGGACACCTCGGTACGGCTGGGCGACAGCGCGGACATCACCCTGACGCTCACCAACACGTCCCGCCGTCCGCTCCGTGCCCGCATCCGTGACGCCTGGCCTCCCAGCAGCTGGCAACCCGGCACCGAGGTGACGGCCTCCCGCCACCGCCTGTCGGTCCCCGCCGGTGAGCGCCGACGCATCACCACCCGGCTGCGTCCCACCCGTCGGGGCGACCGCCAGGCCGACCGCGTCACCATCCGCTCCTACGGCCCGCTCGGTCTCTTCGCCCGCCAGGGCACGCACCAGGTCCCCTGGACGGTACGGGTGCTGCCGCCGTTCACCAGCCGCAAGCACCTGCCGTCCAAACTGGCCCGCCTGCGCGAACTGGACGGCCGCACCAGCGTCCTGACCCGCGGTGAGGGCACGGAGTTCGACAGCCTGCGCGAGTACGTTCCCGGCGACGACACCCGCTCCATCGACTGGCGTGCCACAGCCCGCCAGTCCGCCGTGGCGGTACGCACCTGGCGTCCCGAGCGAGACCGCCACATCCTGCTCGTCCTCGACACCGGCCGCACCTCCGCGGGTCGTGTCGGCGACATCCCCCGCCTCGACGCCTCCATGGACGCGGCCCTGCTCCTCGCGGCGCTCGCCTCCAGGGCCGGCGACCGCGTGGACCTCCTCGCCCACGACCGCCGCCTCCGCGCCCTCGTGCAGAGTCGGTCTGCAGGCGACGTGCTCCCCTCCCTGGTCAACGCCATGGCCACGCTCGAACCGGAGCTCGTGGAAACCGATGCCCGGAGCCTCACGGCCACGGTCCTGCGGACGGCCCCCCGCCGTTCCCTGATCGTCCTGTTCACCACGCTCGACGCGGCCCCCATCGAGGAGGGTCTGCTTCCCGTACTGGCCCGACTCACCCAGCGGCACACAGTCCTGCTCGCATCGGTCGCGGACCCACACCTGGCCCAGATGTCGAAGGCCCGCGGAAAAGCCGATGCGGTGTACGAGGCAGCGGCGGCCGCCCAGGCCCAGACCGAACGCGACCGGACAGCGGAGCAGCTCCGCCGCCACGGCGTCACCGTCGTCGACGCCACCCCGGACAGCCTGGCGCCGGCACTGGCCGACGCCTATCTGGCACTGAAAGCAGCGGGCCGCCTCTGACGAAGAACCCAGTAACCAGAAAAGGCGGGTGAAGGGCCCGCCCCTGAAATGCAGAAAGCCCCGCACCTGTCGGTGCGGGGCTTTCCCACAATTTGTTCGGCGGCGTCCTACTCTCCCACAGGGTCCCCCCTGCAGT
>NZ_JBFAKH010000075.1:0-35482 GCF_040655635.1 Streptomyces sp. NPDC050388 | reverse complement strand
GGCCAGGTCTGGATCAACGACCCCATCAAACGAGCGCAAACCGAATCACAAATCTCATAGCGAAGTAAACGTCTCATTTGACTTGACAACTACCGAAGAAGTCGCGGCAGGATGACAGCCACAGGTCGGATTCGCCGGACAGGAGTGGCTCGACTTCGGCAGGAGCGACTCCGAGTAACTGCGGTGCCTCAGAGGGATGTTGAACGATTAGTTCCTCCTCTTCAGGTGTGAGGATCGAGGGAGTACGGGCTTCGTCGAGTGCGTCCTGCAAGCCGTCTGCTACGGCCTGTTCGTGGAGGTCGCGCAGGGAGGGGATGTTCGCGTAATGCGCTGCAGCGACATCGGGAGAATGTCCCTGCACGAAGGCAGACATCCTCCCGCCAGTGACCTTGTATACGGCCGCTTTGTAAGTCTTTCGTAGCCGGGACAAACGCAGTTCAACGGGTCGGCCCTCGTCGCTGATGCCATGTGTCGAGACAAAGCTCCGTGCCATGTGTGCCACCGCACTCGCACTGAATCCTGTGGCCAGGAGGCCTTCCTTCATCCGGAACTGCCACAAGGCCGATGAGCCGGTGATCTCCCTGACGGAGGCCGTGAGTCGAAGAACCAGCCGCAGCAGCCCGCCCGGCGAGTTGGGCGAGCCGTCCCTGACTCGGATCGTGTTCCACTCCTGGCCACGCCGTCGGCGCTTGAGGTACTCGACCTGCACATAGCCTCGGTTCGGGTTCTTGAGGCAGTCAGAGGTCAGTTCCCTTACTGCCTCCAACTCCATGCCGCTTTCGAGACAGAACAGAAGGAGCGCGGCGAACAGGTCGCGACTGGTGGGGTAGAGGAGAGGTGCGAGGCGGCCGGGAGAATGTTCGTCAGCCAGAGCGCGGCCGACCCGGTCGGCCAGTTCCTGACGGGTGAACTGCCCCTGGCTCCGGTAAATCTCCCACAGCACGTTGGCATCGGAACTCCACCCAGCCGCCCGAGGGTCGCGCCCCTGTGCCAGGAGCGACGGCCCCTCCACCGTCAGTCGACGAACTGCCTGGTCGATGTCGGAGCGTGCGGCAGCTCGTAACTGCTCCACGATGTGGGGCGAATAGGCGTCGCGAGGGGCGTACGAGCCGACGGGACCTGCTGAGGTATGGGCGAGCCGCCGGACCATGGCAGGCGACAGGCATCCCTCCTTGTCCCTCAGGCGCCGCAAGATCCATACGATGTCGGCGATACGCGCGTAGGGCGTCCTTGAGGACTCCGGATGCCTTTCGCGTAGATGGCTCTCGAACCCGTCCAGGTGACGGGGGAGGAGATCACCCACGCGTAGTTCCGCGTGCTCTGTCGATGCGATCCAGCGTGCCCATTCGCGACACGAGCGGGCGCGATTCCGCAGCGTATGTGGCGACCCTGTGCCTTGGCCCACGGCACACGAGGCCGCCAGTTCTGCGCCCAGGGCCCGTAGCAGTCGCTGCTGAGGCTCGTGGGTCCAGTCCACGACGGCCGTTCGGTTGTCCGGGAAGGTGACCTCGATCTTCAGCGGTCCCAGCGCTGTGGGAGTTGGATCAACAGCCTGCCCCGCAGGCGCGTTCAGTCGGGCCCGACGTCGTCCCCGCCCTACCATGAGCTCACTCCCCCTACCTGCGCCGCGGACCCCTGATCCTCCTGTGAGACCTGACTCGCCGTGGCCGCGACCTCGGACGTCCAAGCGTCTACCGCCCCGTCGATCAAGGACTGCGCCTGGTCGGTGCAGTCGAGGTAGATGTACGTCGTTGTGATCGATGAGTGCCCCAGCAGTCGGCGGAGGTGATCGAGGGGGTCTCCGATGATCCGGCGGTACACGCCGTCGGCCATTTCATGCCGGTCCACCGAGCCGATCTGCTCGTGGATCAGCGCCGACAGCAGATGAACCGCGAAGGTGTGCCTGAGCACATGAGGCGTGGCGGTTACATCGACCCCGAAAGTCCGGCACCTCTCCGAGGCGCGCACGAATACGGACTCCCAGGCGGACAGAGACACAGGTCGTGCTTCCTGTCCGAGCCATACGCACGCGGGGCCAAGGGGACGGTCCTGCTCGTCTACGAGGAAGAGCCGGGACCGGATCGATGGCGGCACACGTGACCATGGAACTCTTCGCAGCCGACCGTCCTTCGTCCGCATCCGTACGCCCCGGCGGTCGGGTTGGCTCCCCAGCACTGCATCGGCAGGCAGCGGACGGCCTCGGGCATGCCAGCGGTCCAGCACCAAGGATCGCTCGATCTCCATGTAATCGGCCAGGGCCGCGACGATCCGATTCGGCAACAGGATTCTGCGCCCCTTGTCACGTTTCGCGGTTGGCGGCGCCAGGTCGAACGGCACGCTCTTCTTCCCGTTCTGGCGGTCCGAAGCGGGAAGCTCCGGCCAACAGAGCGACGCTGCCTCCTCGATGCGCAAGCCGGTGGTGACCAGCAGCTCCGCCATGACGACGTTGCGTTCCGCGTTACGGCCACGGAAGGACGGATCGGCGGCTCCTGACGGCCGTTGACCGCGCAGTCCGACATCGCGGAGAGCCGCATATCGCGGCACGGAGAGGAATTTGACGGACCCGCGCTTGGCAGCCTTCTCCACCGCGCGATTGTTACGGACGGGCACCTGCCGACCGGATTCCGCTCGCCGTGAGCTCTCGTAGTACTGGAACGGCGTCCGCCCGATCAGGCCCTCGTCCGCCGCCCAGCTGTAGAACTTGTCCAAGGCCGCGACGGACCGGTTCCAGGTGGAGGCCGAGATGACCTGCGTGGGATCGGGTGAGATTCGCCGGGCCCGGTGGAAGGCCGTCACGTCGTCACGGTCGGCTTGCCAGAGGGTCTTGCCGCGATGCTCGTGGAGGAACCGCCCCCAGGTCAGCAGATCGAGGGCGTACGCCCGCCAGGAGTTCGCCGACCTCACCCCGAGAGTGGGCAAGGACCACAGGAAACGGTTCAGGTGTACGTCGTAGCTGCCGTCATCACTGAGGATGAACGGCGCACCGGCATGCAGCCCGTGCCGTTCCAGCGCCTTCTGCGCATGGGTCACCCCGGCCGCTTCCAGTGCTTCCGGGTCGGTGAAGAAGATCTCCATCTGATCGCACCCCCTGGTCGATCAACGACCAGGAAGAGCGTGAGACACGGTCGTGCGTGGATAACGCGTTCGATCTGACGCTGCTCTCCGCCGAACTGCACCGGTACGGGCTGCTCTCGCTGCACGACCGGCTGGGCGGCACCGACCCCGCACCGGTCATCGATCCGTACACGATCGACCGCAGTGTCGACCGTTACCGCCGCGGCAAGCGCAACCTCGAAGCGGTCTGCGCGGAGTACGGCGTCGCGCTCGACTCCGCGCACGACGCGGCGGCCGACGCGCTCGCCGCGGCCCGGCTGGCCGGCGCGATAGCCGGCCGCCACCGGAAGGTCGCGGCCCTCGACCCGGCGGAGCTGCACCGCCGTCAGATCGAGTGGTACGCCGCATGGGCGGCGGACTTCCAGAGCTTCCTGCGCCGCAAGGGCGATGCCACCGCGACCGTCGACGGGACCTGGCCGCTGCGCGAGCCGGCCGGCCGGCGAGTCTGACCCGGCACCACGGGAGGTCCCCGGCGGGGCGTGCGGGCGGGGGCGTTCGCCGTCGGGGCGTTCGGAATCAGAACGGGTACCAGCGGACGGTCGGGTCGCCGTCCCGGAGGGACGCCACGCGGCGCTTGAACTCGGCCAGGGCCTTCGGGTTGCTCGGCGCGTGCTGGGAGACCCAGGCGCAACTGGCCGTCTCCCGCGCGCCGCGCAGGACCGCGCAGCCCTCCCAGGCGCGCACGTCCCAGCCGTACGTCTCGGTGAAGGACGCGTACGCCTCGTCCGACAGCCCGTAGCGGTCGTGGGACAGGGCCATGACCACCAGGTCGTGCTCGCGCAGATCGGCCGAGAAGGTCTCCAGGTCGACCAGGACCGGCCCGTCCGGCCCGACGTGCACGTTCCGGGGCAGCGCGTCCCCGTGGACGGGCCCCGGCGGCAGATGGGGCGTCAGCGCCGCGGCGGCCGCCGCGAAACCGTCGCGCCGCTCGCGCAGGTACGCGGCGTCCTCGGGGTCGATCACCTCGCCCGCGAGCCGCAGCCAGCGTTCCACACCGCCCAGCAGCTCGCGGGGCGGCAGCCCGAAGGAAGGAGCGGGCAGGGCGTGCACCACCCGCAGCAGTGCGGCCAGGTCCCGGGGCTCGGCGGGCCGTACCGGCGCGGGCAGCCGGTGCCACACCGTCACCGGGTACCCCTCGACCAGCAGCGCCCGGGGCTCCGCCGCCCGCACCGCCGGTACGCCGGCCTTGGCGAGCCACAGCGCGACGGCCAGCTCCCGGCGGGCCCGCTCCAGCAGGCCGCCGTCGCGGCCGACCTTGACGACCAGGTCACCGGCGGCGAACACCGCGTTCTCGCCCAGGGCGAGCAGCCGCGCGTCCCGGGCGGCCGCGCGCCCCGACAGTACGCCCGCCGCCGCCAGGACGTCCCGCGCCCGTACCTCGTCCATCCGTCTTCGCCTCCGTGACTGTGCCGACCTGTGTCCGCTGCCGGTCGGACCCGGTCCTTCCTCGGGTCCTGCTCCGGGCTCGTCCCCGGTCCGCGCCATCGGTAAGTGTCGCATTCGCACAGGTCGGCCGAGTGCGGCGTGCCCCGGTGGTGGTGCAGCGCCGTCCTCTCATTCCAGTTGTACGAGACGTATCGTCTCGTCTAGGGTCGAGGCATGACCCGTCCCGCTCACATCGCCATGTTCTCCATCGCCGCCCACGGCCACGTGAACCCGAGCCTCGAGGTGATCCGCGAGCTCGTGGCGCGCGGCCACCGGGTGACGTACGCGATCCCGTCCCTGTTCGCGGAGAAGGTCGCCGAAACCGGTGCCGAACCCAAGCTGTGGAACAGCACCCTGCCCGGCCCCGACGCCGACCCCGAGGAATGGGGCACCACGCTGCTGGACAACGTGGAGCCCTTTCTCGACGACGCCATCCAGGCGCTCCCGCAGCTGATCGAGGCCTACGAGGGGGACACCCCGGACCTCGTGCTGCACGACATCGCCGCCTACCAGGCCCGCGTCCTCGCCCACCGCTGGGGCGTCCCCTCGGTCTCCCTCTCACCGTGCCTCGTCGCCTGGGAGGGCTACGAACAGGAGGTCGCCGAGCCGATGTGGGAGGAGCCGAAGAAGACCGAGCGAGGTCGCGCCTACTACGCCCGCTTGCGCGCCTGGCTGGAGGAGAACGGGATCACCGAGCACCCCGACCCCTTTCTGGGCCGCCCCGCCCGCTCCGTCGTCCTCATCCCCAAGGCCCTGCAGCCCCACGCCGACCGCGTCGACGAGAAGGCGTACTCCTTCGTCGGGGCCTGCCAGGGCGACCGCACCGCCGAGGGGGAGTGGAGGCGGCCCGCCGACGCCGAGAAGGTCGCCCTGGTGTCCCTGGGCTCGTCCTTCACCAAGCAGCCCGGCTTCTACCGGGAGTGCGTGAAGGCGTTCGGCGACCTGCCCGGCTGGCACCTGGTGCTCCAGATCGGCCGGCACGTCGACCCCGCCGAGCTGGGGGACGTACCGGCCGACGTCGAGGTGCACTCCTGGGTGCCACAACTGGCGGTGCTGAAGGAGGCCGACCTGTTCATCACCCACGCGGGCGCGGGCGGCAGCCAGGAGGGGCTGGCCACCGCCACCCCGATGATCGCCGTACCGCAGGCCGTGGACCAGTTCGGCAACGCCGACCTGCTCCAGGCGCTCGGGGTCGCCCGACACCTCCCCACGGAGGAGGCCACCGCCCTCGCCCTGCGCGCGGCGGCCCTCGACCTCGTCGGCGATCCGGAGGTCGCCCGCCGGCTGAAGCAGATCCAGGCGGAGATGGCCCAGGAGGGCGGCACTCCCAGGGCGGCCGACCTCATCGAGGCGGAGCTTCCGAAGCGGCGGTAGCCGTTTCCCGCAGTCCGCGCCGCCCCACCTCGCTCCGTCCCGCGCGGACACGGCCGTCGTGCCCAGCCCCACGGGGTGCGGCGGCCGCCCTATCGTGTGCGCATGGCGACGACATACGCGGCGCTGCTGCGCGGGATCAACGTGGGCGGCAGCAGAAGAGTCCCGATGGCCGAACTGCGCACCCTGATGGAGGGCCTCGGCCACGAAGAGGTGCGCACCCATCTCCAGAGCGGCCAGGCCGTGTTCACCTCCCCGCACGGCGACGAGGAGTCGCTGGCCGCCGGACTCGCGGAGGCGATCGAGCGGCACTTCGGCTTCGCCGTGGGCGTGATCGTGCGCGACCACGCCTACTTACGGGGCGTCGCCGACGCCTGCCCGTTCCCGGCCGCCGAACTGGCCCCCAAGCAGCTCCACGTCACCTACTTCTCCACCGCCGTCGACGCCGACCGCTTCGCACAGGTCGACGGGGCGGCCCACCTGCCCGAGGAGTTCCGCCTCGGCGACCGCGCCCTCTACCTGTACGCACCGGACGGCCTCGGCCGCTCCGAACTCGCCGGGCAACTGGCCAGGCCCCGGATCACCAGGGGCGTCATCGCCACCACCCGCAACTGGAACACCGTCGTCAAGCTCGTGGAGCTCACCCGTGCATGAGGAGAACAAGGCCGTGGACGCCGCCATCGAGGGCGAACTGAAACTCCTGGATCCCGAGGTGCGCCGCTCGCCCGAGCGGGTCGGGGCGCTGCTGCATCCTGAGTTCGTCGAGTTCGGTGCCTCCGGACGGATCTGGGACCGTGACTCGATCATCGCCCTGCTCGCCGGCGAACACGTCTCGGGGGACCTGGCCGGCACCGTCTCCGACATCAAGGCCACGCAGCTCGCCCCCGACGTCGTCCACCTCACCTTCGAAACGGACCACAACGGCCGCCGCGCGCGCCGCAGTTCGCTGTGGCGCCGCACCGGCCGGTACTGGCTTCTCTACTTCCACCAGGGGACGCTGTTCGACCCGGACGAGGAGTGACCGGCCGGTGCGGGCCCGGGGCCGCACACCCTTGAGCCCGCGCCGTCAGGCCCCCAGCGCCCCCACCACAGCCAGCGCCGGCGTCCGCGCCGCGTCGTACCGCTCCAGCAGGACCCGCGCCACCTCGGGAGCCGGGCCCAGCACGTCCGCCCGTACGTCCGCCGCCGCCGCGCCCCGCGCGATGCGGTCCGGGAGGAAGCCGGGGGCGAGCACGTACGGGGCGACGGCGACGCGCTCGCAGCCGAGGGCGTGCAGCTCCCGCACCGCGTCCTCGGTGCGGGGGAAGCCCGCGGGAGAGCCGGCGGAGGCGAACGCAGGCCGCACGGCGCACCAACCGGTGTGCCGCCACTCCCGCGCGATTGCTGCGATCACTGCGATCGCCTCCGGGTCGGTGGACCCCGCCGAGGCCAGGACGACCCCGGTCGAGGACTTGTCGGCGGGGGTGAGACCCGCCTCGTACAGCCGGCGTTCCAGCGCGGCGAGGAGCAGGGGGGACGGGCCCAGGACGTCCGCCTGACGGACGCGCAGCCGGGCGGGCGCCTCCGCGAGGACCGCCGGGATGTCCGCCTTGGCGTGGAAGGCCCGGGTCAGCAGCAGCGGGAGGGCCACCACGTCGCGCACCCCCTCCGCCGCGAGGGACTCCAGCACCCCCGGCACGGAGGGGATGGTGAAGTCGAGGAAGCCGGTCTCCACCCGCAGCCCCGGCCGCAGCGACCGCACCCGCCGTACCAGGGCGTGCACGGTCGCGGCGTGCCGCGGATCGCGGCTGCCGTGGGCGATGACGAGAAGTACCGGTCGGCGCACGGTCGGCTCAGTCCTTCGCCAGCAGGCCGCGGCTGCGCAGGACCCACCGCTCCAACGGGCTGAAGATCAGCAGGTCGATGGCGACACCCACGGTCAGGATCAGCAGGATCGCCTCGAACACCATGGCCATGTCGCTGGCGTTGCGGCCGTTCTCCAGCAGCTGCCCGAGGCCGATGCCGAGGTCCGGGAACGACGCGATGATCTCCGCGGCCATCAGCGAGCGCCAGGAGAACGCCCAGCCCTGCTTCAGACCCGCCACATAGCCGGGCAGCGCGGCCGGCAGCACGATGTGCCAGGTGCCCTTCAGACCCGTCGCACCGAGCGTACGGCCGGCCCGCACGAACAGCGGGGACACCTGGTCGACGCCGGAGACCAGGCCGTTGGCGATGGAGGGGACCGCGCCGAGCAGGATCACCGCGTACATCATCTGGTTGTTCAGGCCCAGCCAGATCACGGCCGGCGGCACCCACGCCACCGACGGCAGGGACTGCAGCCCGGACAGGATCGGGCCCAGTGCCGCGCGCACGAACCTCACCCGCGCCACCAGCAGACCCAGTGGGGTGCCGATCAGCAGTGCGAAGAAGAAGCCGAGCAGTCCGCGCGAGACGCTGGTCCAGATGTAGCCGAGCAGTTCGCCCTCGAGCCACGCCTGCCGCAGGACGCCCCACACGGCGCCCGGCGAGGGCAGCTTGGTGGGGTCGTCGACGATCCTGAACGAGACCAGCGCCTGCCACACCGTCAGCACCAGGGCGACGGCGAGGACCGGCGGCAGGATCTTCTCGACGAACGTCCGGCGCCACGGCTTGCGGCTCCGCTGCACCGTCTCCAGTGCGTCGAGCCCCGCCTCCAGACCGGCGAGGTCGCCGCCGTCCTCGGCGGTCGTCTCAGTGCTTGCCATGACGGCGGATCTCCCCACGGAGTTCTTCGGTGATCTCGACGGACAGTTCCGCCACCGCGGTGTCCTCGATACGGCGCGGGTGCTCGATGTCCACCGTCCACTGGCGGGCGATCCGGCCCGGCCGGGACGACAGCAGCACCACCCGCCCGGCGAGCCGGACGGCCTCGCGCACGTTGTGCGTGACGAACAGGACGGACAGCCGGCCCGCGGCGGAGCCGCTGGTGTTCGCGGTGTGCCAGACCCGGGTCAGCTCGTCGTGCAGCACGTCCCGCGTGATGGCGTCCAGCGCCGCGAACGGCTCGTCCATCAGCAGCAGCCTGCTCTCCTGGGCGAGCGCCCGGGCCAGCGCCACCCGCTGGCGCATACCGCCGGACAGCTCGTGCACCCGCTTGCCGTGGGCGCCCCCCAGCCGGACCAGTTCCAACAGCTCCTCGGCCCGGCCGCGGCGCTCGGACTTCGGCACGCCCCTCAGCTTCAGGGCGAGTTCGATGTTCTTGCCCGCGGTCAGCCAGGGGAACAGCGCGTGCTCCTGGAACATCAGTGCCGGGCGGCCGTCCGTGCTGATCGTGCCGGCGGTGGGCCGGTCGAGGCCCGCGACCAGGTTGAGCAGCGTGGACTTGCCGCAGCCCGAGGCGCCCAGCAGGGTGACGAACTCGCCGGGCGCGACATCGAGACTGATGTCGTCCAGGACGAGCTGCTGCCCGGCCGGGCCCGGATACGACTTCGAGACGTGCTCGATCCGGGCGGCGTGGGTGGCTGCCGTCTCGGTGCCGTCGGCAGCCTTGGCGAGGGTCGTGGCCATGGTCGTCACCTCCTGGGACGTTTCTTCGGGATCAGGGGTCAGCCGACGCCGAGACCGGCGTCGTCGAAGGCGGGTGCGCCCTCGGCCGCGAGGACCTTGTCGAGGAGCGTGAGGTCGTAGACGCCCTTCAGGTCGGGCTTCTCCAACAGGCCCGCCGCGACGGCGTGTTCCGCCTGGGCCTCGAGGGTGGCGGCCAGCGGGTCGTCGGTGAACCGGATCGACTCCCATGCCGGGTCCAGTACGTCGGCGGGCAGGGCCTTGCCGGAGTCGGCCGCCAGCTGCTCGTTGGCGGCGGCCCTGGCCTCCTCCGGGTGGGCGTCGATCCACCGGTTGGTCTCGACCGACGCCCTGAGCACCGCCTCGACGGCCTTCGGGTGCTTCTCCAGGAACTCCTGACGCACGACGATGTTCGTGATGACGAACTCCTCGTCGGGCCACAGCGAGGCCTCGTCCAGCAGCACCTTCCCGCCCTCGGCGACCAGTTTCGACGCGGTGGGCTCCGGCACCCACGCCCCGTCGACCGACCCGGCCGCGAAGGCGTCCGGGGTCACCTTGTTGTCGCTGCGGACGACCGTCACATCGCCTTTGCCGCTCTGTGGATCGACCGTCCAGCCCTGTTCGGACGCCCAGTTGAGGAACGCCACGTCCTGGGTGTTGCCGAGCTGCGGTGTCGCGATCCGCTTGCCCTCGACGTCCTCGAGGGACTTCACCCGGTCCGGGTTCACCACCAGCTTCACCCCGCCGGACGCCGAACCGCCGATGATCCGCAGGTTCTTCCCGCGCGACTTGACGTAGCCGTTGATCGCCGGGGAGGGGCCGATCCAACCGATGTCGATCGAGCCGGAGTTGAGCGCCTCGATCTCGGACGGGCCCGCGTTGAAGACCGCGTACCGGGCCTCGGTGGCACCGAGCTCCTTCTGGAAGAAGCCCTTCTGGTTGCCCACCAGCGCGGTCCCGTGGGTGAGGTTGCCGAAGTAACCGATCCTGACCGAGTCGAGGCCGTCGGTCTTCCGCGCCCCGGCGACGATGTCGGCCGCGCCCTTGTCCTTGGCCTGAGAGCCGTAGCCGCACCCGGCGAGGGCGAGCAGTACCAGCGCGGCCGTCACGGCGAACGCGCGGCGCGGGGCGGATGTGGCAGGCACGACAGGTGTTCCTCTCAGAGGCCCGGCGGTCGCGGACCCTCAGGTAGCGGCCGGGCGGTCGGCGGCTTCTCGCCCACGGCGGCGGGTGCCGAGGGCACGGGGGTGGTGTGCGGACGTCATCGCGCACATCGGGCCGTCCCGCCCCGCCCTCCGCCGCACTCCGTCCGCGGGGAGCCGTGCATCGTCAGAAGTCCCATCCGTCGTCCTCGTCCGCGCCCTTGACGGGCTCGGGGGCGGCGAAGGACTCGCCGGCCATGCCCGCGGTGAGCGTGGTGCCGTCGTTCGGGTCGATGAGGATGAACGAACCGGTGCGCCGCGAGTTCGCGTACGAGTCGGCGGGCAGCGGCTCGGCGGTACGGATCTTCACCCGGCCGATGTCGTTGGCGACGAGCTGCCCGGGGTGCGGGTGCAGGGACAGGTCGTCCAGCGTCAGCCGGGCCGGGATGTCCTTCACGATCGCCTTGACCGTGCGGGTCCCGTGCTTGAGCAGCACCCGGTGGCCGACGGTCAGCGGCTGGTCGGCGACATGGCACACGGTGGCCTCGACGTCCTGCGTGGTGGCCGGCGCGTCCTTGCTCGGGACCAGCAGGTCACCGCGGGAGATGTCGATGTCGTCCGCCAGCAGCAGCGTCACCGACTGCGGTGTCCAGGCCGCCTCGACGGGCTTGCCCAGCAGGTCGATCCCGGTGATCGTCGTCGTCCGGCCGGACGGCAGCACGGTCACCTCGTCGCCGGTGCGGAACGTCCCCGCGGCGATCTGACCGGCGTACCCCCGGTAGTCCGGGTGCTCGGCGCTCTGCGGCCGGATCACGTACTGCACGGGCAGCCTGGCGTGGCAGTGCGCCAGGTCGTGGCTGACCGGCACCGTCTCCAGGTGCTCCAGCACCGTCGGGCCGCCGTACCAGTCCATGTGCGCCGACGGCTCCACGACGTTGTCGCCGACGAGCGCCGAGATCGGGATCGCGGTGACCTCCGGCACGCCCAGCTCGGTCGCGTACGCCGTGAACTCCTCGGCGATCCGCGCGAACACCGCCTCCTCGTAGCCGGTCAGGTCCATCTTGTTGACGGCGAGGACGACATGGGGCACGCGCAGCAGGGCGGCGATGGCGGCGTGCCGCCGGGTCTGCTCGACGACGCCGTTGCGGGCGTCGACCAGGATGACGGTCAGCTCCGCGGTGGAGGCACCGGTGACCATGTTGCGGGTGTACTGCACGTGGCCCGGGGTGTCGGCGAGGATGAACCGGCGCCGCGGCGTGGCGAAGTAACGGTACGCCACGTCGATGGTGATGCCCTGTTCCCGCTCGGCCCGCAGCCCGTCGGTGAGCAGGGCGAGGTCGGGGGCCTCCTGGCCGCGGCTCACCGACGCCCGCTCCACGGCCTCGAGCTGGTCGGTGAGGACCGACTTGGAGTCGTGCAGCAGCCGGCCCACCAGGGTGGACTTGCCGTCGTCCACGGAACCGGCGGTGGCGAACCGCAGCAGGGTCGTCTCCGCGAGCGCCTCGCTCGTGATCGTGCTCATCTCTAGAAGTACCCCTCGCGCTTGCGGTCTTCCATCGCTGCCTCGGAGAGCTTGTCGTCGGCGCGGGTGGCCCCGCGCTCGGTCAGCCGGGAGGCGGCGATCTCGGTGATCACCTTCTCGATGGAGTCGGCCCCGGAGTCGACCGCGCCGGTGCAGGACATGTCGCCCACCGTCCGGTAGCGGACGAGCCGCTTCTCGACGCGCTCGCCGTCCTTCGGGCCGCCCCAGTCGCCGGCGGTCAGCCACATGCCGCCCCGCCGGAACACCTCGCGCTGGTGGGCGTAGTAGATCTGCGGGAGTTCGATCCCCTCGCGGGCGATGTACTGCCACACGTCCAGCTCGGTCCAGTTGGACAGCGGGAACACCCGGACGTGCTCCCCGGGGGCGTGCCGGCCGTTGTAGAGGTTCCACAGTTCGGGCCGCTGGCGGCGGGGGTCCCACTGGGAGAACTCGTCGCGCAGGGAGAACACCCGTTCCTTGGCGCGGGCCTTCTCCTCGTCCCGGCGGCCGCCGCCGAACACGGCGTCGAACTTCTCGGCGGCGATCTTCTCGGTGAGCGGCAGCGTCTGGAGCGGGTTGCGGGTGCCGTCGGGGCGTTCGCGCAGCACTCCGCGGTCGATGTAGTCCTGCACGGAGGCGACGTGCAGCCGCAGCCCGTGCCGCGCGACCGTGCGGTCGCGGTAGTCGAGGACCTCGGGGAAGTTGTGCCCGGTGTCGACGTGCAGCAGTGAGAAGGGGACGGGCGCCGGGGCGAAGGCCTTCAGCGCCAGGTGCAGCATCAGGATGGAGTCCTTGCCGCCGGAGAAGAGGATCACCGGGTTCTCGAACTCGCCCGCGACCTCGCGGAAGATGTGCACCGCCTCCGACTCGAGGGCGTCGAGGTGGGAGAGGGTGTACGGCTCGGCCGCACCGCCGGTGCCCTCGCCGCCCGTCTCGACCGTGGCCACGGTTGTCATGCCAGTCCCCTTTCGCTCAGCAGGGCGTGCACCGCCGCGGCGGATTCCTGGACGGTCTGGTGCTGCGACTCGATGCGCAGATCGGGTGAGACGGGAGCCTCGTACGGGTCGTCCACCCCGGTCAGCCCGGTGAGCTCACCCGCGGCCTGTTTGGCGTACAGACCCTTCACGTCGCGTGCGGAGCACACCTCGACCGGAGTCGCCACGTGCACCTCGAGGTACGACGTGCCGTTCGTCTCGTGCCGCCCCCGGACCGCTTCCCGGCTGTCGGCGTACGGCGCGATCACCGGGACCAGCGCGGTGACGCCGTTACGGGCGAGCAGTTCGGCGACGAAGCCGATGCGCTGCACGTTGGTGTGCCGGTCCTCGCGGCTGAAGCCGAGGCCCGCGGAGAGGAACTCGCGGATCTCGTCGCCGTCGAGCAGCTCGACACGTCGGCCCTCCTCGCGCAGCCGGCCGGCCAGTTCGTGGGCGATGGTGGTCTTGCCTGCGCTCGGCAGACCAGTGAGCCAGACGGTGGCTCCGGTCGTCACGTCGGTCTCCTGGTTCGTGGCGGTGGTGAAGGATGCCGGGGGCGCCGGGGGCGCCGGGGGCGCTGAGGATGCGGAGGGCGCGGTCATGGTCAGCCGTGCAGTCCGCACTCGGTCTTGGCGCGGCCCGCCCAGCGTCCGGCGCGGGCGTCCTCGCCCTCCAGCACGCGGCGGGTGCAGGGGGCGCAGCCCACCGAGGCGTAACCGTCGCTCAGCAGCGGGTTGGTGAGCACGCCGTGCTCGGCGACGTAGGCGTCCACGTCGTCCTGGGTCCAGCGGGCGATGGGGGAGATCTTGACCTTCTGCCGCTTCTCGTCCCAGCCGACGACCGGGGTGTCCGCCCGGGACGGGGACTCGTCGCGGCGCAGCCCGGTCGCCCAGGACAGGTAGTCCCGCAGGCCCTCCTCCAGCGGCCGCACCTTGCGCAGCGCGCAGCACAGGTCGGGGTCGCGGTCGTGCAGCTTCGGCCCGTACTCGGCGTCCTGCTCCGCGACCGTCTGCCGCGGGGTGAGCGTGACGACGTTGACGTCCATCACGGCCGCCACCGCGTCCCGGGTGCCGATGGTCTCCTCGAAGTGGTAGCCGGTGTCGAGGAACACCACGTCGACGCCGGGCAGGGCGCGGGAGGCGAGGTGGGCGACCACCGCGTCCTCCATCGAGGAGGTCACGCAGAACCGCGGGCCGAAGGTCTCGGCGGCCCACGTCAGGATCTCCAGTGCGGAGGCGTCCTCCAGGTCGCGGCCCGCCTGCTCGGCCAGCTCCCTCAAGTCGTCGGTGGAGCACTCTTCCTGAACTGCCGTCATGTCCGGTCCCCTCCCGTGTCGGGTCGCTCGAGTCCGCGGGCGAGCAGCCCGAGGAACTTCAGCCGAAAGCCCCGGTTGCACGCCCCGCACTCCCAGGCCCCCGGCCCTTCCTCGCCGGGACGCAGGTCCTCGTCACCGCAGTAGGGGCAGTAGAAGGGCGCGGCCCGCTCACTCACGACAGGGCCTCCGCATCGGCACGGGCCGCCCAGGTGGCGAACCGCTCGCCTTCCTCGCGCTCCGCCTGGAAGCGCTTCAGCACCCGCTCGATGTAGTCCGCCAGCTCGTCCGAGGCGACCTTCAGACCGCGCACCTTGCGGCCGAACGCGGGGTCCAGGCCGAGGGCACCGCCCAGGTGCACCTGGTAGCCGCTGACCTGCCGGCCCTCGGCGTCGGTGACCAGCTGCCCCTTGAGACCGATGTCCGCGGTCTGGATACGGGCGCAGGCGTTCGGGCAGCCGTTGATGTTGATGGTGAGCGGCTCGCCGAAGTCGGGCAGCCGGCGCTCCAGTTCGTCGATGAGCTCGCTGCCGCGTTCCTTGGTCTCCACGATGGCGAGCTTGCAGAACTCGATGCCCGTGCAGGCCATCGTGCCGCGCCGGAAGGGCGACGGCTTGACCCGCAGGTCCAGCGACTCCAGGGCGTCCACGAGCGAGTCCACCCGGTCCTGCGGCACGTCCAGGACGATCATCTTCTGCTCGGCCGTGGTGGAGACCCGCCCCGAGCCGTGCTCCTCGGCCAGCGCGGCGACCTTGGTGAGCAGCGAACCGTCCATCCGGCCCACCCGCGGCGCGAAGCCGACGTAGAACCGGCCGTCCTTCTGGCGGTGCACCCCGATGTGGTCGCGCCACTGCTGCGCGGGCATCTCGGGTGCCGGACCGTCGATCAGTTTGCGGCCCAGGTAGTCGTCCTCCAGTACCTGACGGAACTTCTCCGCGCCCCAGTCGGCGACCAGGAACTTCAGCCGCGCCCGGTTGCGCAGCCGCCGGTAGCCGTGGTCGCGGAAGATGGAGACGACGCCTTCCCACACGTCGGGCACGTCCGCCTCGGGCACCCAGGCCCCCAGCCGCACCCCGAACTTGGGGTTGGTCGACAGACCGCCGCCGACCCACAGGTCGAAGCCGGGACCGTGCTCGGGATGGACGACGCCGACGAAGGACACGTCGTTGATCTCGTGGGCGACGTCCAGCAGCGGGGAGCCGGAGACAGCCGTCTTGAACTTGCGCGGCAGGTTGGAGAAGCGCGGGTCGCCGATGTAGCGGCGGGCGATCTCGTCCAGCGCCGCCGAGCCGTCGATGATCTCGTCCTCGGCGACACCGGCGACGGGGGAGCCGAGCATGCCGCGCGGGGTGTCGCCGCACGCCTCCGTGGTGGACAGGCCGACCGCTTCGAGCCGTTCCCAGATCGCGGGCACGTCCTCGATGCGGATCCAGTGGTACTGGATGTTCTGCCGGTCGGTGATGTCGGCGGTGCCGCGGGCGTAGGTCTCGGCGATCTCACCGATCACGCGCAGCTGCTCCGTGGTGAGCCGTCCGCCGGTGATGCGGACCCGCATCATGAAGTACTCGTCCTCGAGCTCCTCGGGCTCCAGCACGCCGGTACGGCCGCCGTCGATCCCGGGGCGGCGCTGCGTGTACAGGCCCCACCAGCGCAGACGGCCGCGCAGGTCGTTGGGATCGATCGAGTCGAAGCCCCGCTTGGAGTAGATCGTCTCAACGCGTGTCCGAACATTGAGACCGTCGTCGTCCTTCTTGAACTGCTCGTTGCCGTTGAGCGGGGTGAAGTGCCCCGCGGCCCACTGCCCCTCTCCGCGGTGACGGCTCACCTTGCGGCGGGGGGTCGCGGCGGCAGGATTCTGCGGGCTGGCGGCCATGGCTGATACGTCCTTCGGGACAGGCGGGAGACGGCTCTGACCTGTGCATGACGAAACAGGCACAAGTGTGCGTCATTGCACGGGAGTTCAGTCGAGGAGAAGCGGAGTGGAACGGAGCGGAGAAGGGCTGTCGGGTACTGCTGAACGTGCTCTCAGCGCGCCGGACAGATGGCGCTGGACATACGGCCGAGGTCGACGTGACGCCGACTCACCAAGGCGATTCCCGTTCCAGGCATGACGGAAGCGTGGCACGGAGATCTGGACACAGTCCAGCTTCATCCATGATGCGGACGCCCCGGTCTCGGAATGAGAGATGTGGGTGCCCTTCGTCCCAGGAGGCCCGGGCGCTCCCGCCCACGCGGTCCGAGCGGGGTGGGCGGCGCCGCCCGGGTGGGGCGGGCGCGCCGTCGAGGGAGATGAACGTGCTGCTCAGGCGGGGTGGGCTCCCGGCCACGGGCCCGGTGTGGCGACCTCGGGCTCTTCCTCGACCCTGGTGTCGAACAGCCTGAAGCCCCGGCGCCGGTAGTTGTCCATGGCGTACTCGCCGTCCTTGCTGCACGTGTGCAGCCAGACCCGCCTGGTCGGCTTCAGTTCGGGCCGGCGCTCCGCCAGGTCCCAGGCCCGCGCGACACCGTACGACAGCAGGTGCCCGCCGATGCGCCGGCCCCGGAAGGCGGGGATCAGGCCGAAGTAGACGATCTCCACGACCCCGTCGTCCTGCCCCTCCAGCTCCACGTATCCCGCGGGCGTCCCCCGGTCGTAGGCCACCCAGGTCTCCACGCCGGGCCGGTCCAGGTGCTCCAGCCACTGCGCGTACGTCCACCCCAGCCGGTCGGTCCAGCGGATGTCACCGCCGACCGAGGCGTACAGGAAACGGCTGAACTCGGGGGAGGGCACCTCGGAACGGGCGATCCGCACATCCCCCTCGGGCACGGCGGCCGGCAGGAGATCGGTGGGTGCGGTCTGCTCCAGGGACCAGGTGGTCACGGCGATGGTCGTCATGCCGGAAAGGGAACCATCCGGCACGGACATCTGTCGAACGCCTGACGGACGAGGCGGCGGGGCCCCGAGGGGGCGGGCCGGACAGGCCCTAGTCCAGGGAGCGGTCGACGGAGTCCAGGGGCAGTGCGAAGAGCATGCGGCCGGACTGGGACCACACCTCACCGGTCTCCTGCCAGTAGGAGAGGGACGCCGCCGGACCGCTCCAGCAGCGGTGCGTCCCGTCCGCCCCGCACCGGGTGGGCCGCGCCCCCTTCCCGTCCTGCCGCCACAGCGTCCCGCGCTCCTCCGGCGTCCCGGTCATCCGGCCCAGGTACCAGCCCGACCCGTACGACAGCACGCTGCGCACATCCGTCAGCTCCGTCTCGTACGCCGCGACCACGTCCGCCTGCCCCACCGAGTCCGTGGCCAGCAGCCCCGCGCGGGAACGGTCGTCGTCGAACGCGTACCGCCACAGCCGGGTCGGCCCGTCGTGCTCCTTCGGCACCGCCTCGTGCGCGACCAGGCTGTCCGGCGCCGTGCTGCGGTCCAGCGAGATACCGCCCGGTTGCGGGGCGTTCACGTCGGCCGTCCGGTACGAGGCGACGGCCGGCAGTACGTACCGCGCCCCGGCCGCCGACCAGCCGCCGGGCACCCGCCCGACCGTCGCGCCGTCCACGGTGGCCCGCTGGACGCGGTCCACGTCGTACACGTACAGCGCGCTGCCGTCCCCCCGGCCGGCGGTGACCAGCAGCTTGTCCTGGTACCAGACCATGCCGGACACGGGGGAGACCAGCCCCCGGTAGTCGCGGCCGTCGTCCACCGGGACGGCGAGCTGCGCCCAGGTGTAGCGGAGGTCGTCGGGGTCGCCGGCGTCGATGAACGCGACGCGCGCGAGACCCTGACCCGGGCCGGTGCCCGCGGTCGCGGGGCCCTCCGCCGGGGTGCCGTCCGCCGCGGTGCCGCCCTGGCTCCAGCCGGAGAGCACCACACGGCTCGGACCCCAGCGGCCGTCGTCGTCGGCGTCCCCGGACGTGGTGACGGCGCCGGAACGCCAGCCCTCGACGTCGGCGCCGTCCCAGCAGTACGCACGCGTGGCGGCCGGTTCGACGGGCAGCGCCCGCCTGTCGTCCTCCGGACAGGCCGCCGCGTCCCGCAGGGAACCGTCGGTGTCGTCGAGCACGGCCCGGACGCCGACGGGCCGGCCCATCTCCGCGGAGAGCCGGTCGAGCCACTCCGGGGGCACACTGCCCTCGGTCAGCCGCAGCGGCGCGGTCTCGGCGGACGCGGTCAGCGGCTTCAGCGCCCCGGGGTCGTCGGCATCGGTGGCCTGCGAGGTGCTGATCATGGTGGCCGTCGCGGTGAGCGCGAGCGCGGTTCCGGCCAGTGTCGCCCGCAGCGCCCTGCCCCGTCTGCGACGGCGATGTCTGCCGCGATGCTTCATAACGTCCTCCCGAGGCAAGCCAACTGCTTCCGGTGGTCCGACCGTTGACCGTGGAGCAGGTGGGGTGGCCCGTAGAGGGATGCTACGGCAGGGGGACCCGCCGAGGGACGAAGACCCTGCAAATATGCGGAACACGTGACCCCGGCGGCCCGGACACGTCCCGGAGCAGCCCCCGGGACGGGGTGACGGACCGGTAACACCAACGCGGGCTCAGGGCTCAGGGCTCACGGCTCAGGGTGCCGACGGCCGCCCAGCGCCGGAGCCGTCGAGTGCGGGAGGAGGTCACGCGGGTCGTCCGGGAGGAGGACGTCCACCTCGGCATCCTCCACGAACCGGTACGGGCGGTGTTCCAGCAGACCGCCGAGATAACGCCGTATCCGGGACATCTCCGCGCGCACCGTCACCGTGCGGGCCGGATCCCCGAACACGTCCTCGGCCAGATCCGCGGCGCTGCGGCCGGCCCGCCGCACGGCCAGCAGATACAGCAGTTCGGCGTGGCGGGGGCTCAGCCTCCGGGACCAGGAGCCCGCCCCGCCGGACACCTCCACCGACCCGCCGCGCGGTCCCCGGAGATCCAGCACGATCCGGCTCGCCGCGCGGGTCACCGGCTCGTCCGCCACCCGCACCAGCCAGCCCCCGGCCAGCGGCTCCAGCGAGCACCGGCCCAGCGCCGGCAACCACCGCGTCCCGGCCGACACCGGCCCGGGCAGCGTCAGCCGGCTCTCGTACGGCATCCCGGTCACCGCGGCCGTCCACCCGTGCCGGTCCACCACCATGGCCCGCCCGTCCACCCGGGCCAGTACCGGCGCCGCCACCGCCCGCAGCCGCTCCAGCGACAGCAGATGGCGCTCCCGCAACCGGGCCTCGGCGAGCTTGGCCACCGTCTCGACCCAGGCCAGCGTGGCCGGATGCATCGTCTCCAGCGGCCCACTCACATCCACCACACCGATCAGCCGCCCGTCCCGGGGATCGGTCAGGGGAGCCCCCGCACACGTCCAGGAGGCCTGCGACCGGGCGAAATGCTCGGCGGCGGAGACCTGCACCGGCCGTCCGGCCACCGCGGGGGTGCCCACACCGTTGGTGCCGACGACGTCCTCACGCCAGTCCGCGCCCACCGCGAAACCGATGCCGTCCGCCTTGCGCAGCACCGCCGTACTGCCCTCCCGCCACAGCACCCGGCCGTCCGCGTCGGCCACCACCATGATGTGGCGGGCGACGTCCGTGAACGGCAGCAGCCCTTCCCGCATCACCGGCAGTACGTGCCGCAGCGCCGAACTCTCCCGCCGCCGCTGCACCTCCGCGCGGGACAGCAGTCCGGCCCGGACGTCGTGCTCCGGGTCGAGGCCGCTGCGCAGCATCCGCTCCCAGGACTCGGCGATCACCGGGCGGGGCGCCACGGGCGCGCGCCGCCCGGCGAGCGTCGCGCTGCGGACCTCGTTCAGCATCCGGGCCGTACGCGCCGTGTCGACGCCGGTCAGCTGCGTCACGTCCGTCGGCGAGAGCGCCACTGGTCCTCCCGGGCAAGGGCTCGGAGGGCAGCCGCACCCACGGCCCGCGGCCGCGCCCCCGAGATCCGTTCTGGCTGTCGGTCCCATGGTGCCGTGTGCCCCGGCGAGGGCGGTCAGTGCCGGCACGGACAGCAGCAAGTTGCAACCCTCTGCAACCCTGGTGGAGTGCCCCGCACTGTTCGAGACTTGAGCGACGCCGTCCCGAGCGGCGTCCACGGCTCCACGGGGCCTGTGCGGCGGGGGGTGGTGCCGTGTCGGCGCAGCACCACCCCCGCGTCACGCCGGCTCCGGCCGGGCCCGTGCCACGACCGCCGCGAGGTCGAGGGTGTGCGGCAGCGTCCCGAACGACGCGCCCCCGTCACCGCCCAGCCGGGCCGCGCAGAACGCGTCGGCGACCTGCGGCGGCGCGTACCGCACCAGCAGCGAGCCCTGGAGCACCAGCGCGAGCCGCTCCACCAGCCGTCGTGCCCGCCCCTCGACACCCTCCAGATCGGCCAGCTCGGTCAGCAGGCCCCTGATCGCGCCGTCCAGCCGGTGATCGGCCCCGCGCGCCCGACCGACCTCCCGCAGATACGCGTCCAGCGTCCCCGGCTCCCGGCGCAGCGCCCGCAGCACGTCCAGCGCCTGGACGTTGCCCGCGCCCTCCCACACCGAGTTCAGCGGCGACTCGCGCACCAGCCGGGGCATCCCCGACTCCTCCACGTACCCGTTGCCGCCCAGGCACTCCGCCGCCTCCACGACGAGGGGCGCACACCGCTTGGTCACCCAGTACTTGGCCGCCGGCACCGCGATCCGCAGCAGCGCCCGCTCCTGCTCGCCCCCGTCGTCACAGGCCGCGGCCAGCCGTAGTGCCAGCGTGGTGGCCGCCTCCGACTCCAGGGCGAGATCGGCCAGCACGTTGCGCATCAGCGGCTTGTCGACCAGCTTCCCGCCGAACGCCTCCCGGTACGCGCAGTGGTGCACGGCCTGCGCGACGGCCTGCCGCATCAGCCCGGCCGAGCCCAGTACGCAGTCCAGCCGGGTCGCCGCCACCATCCCGATGATGGTGTGCACCCCGCGCCCCTCGTCCCCGACCCGCCGCGCCCAGGTCCCCGCGAACTCGACCTCGGCGGACGCGTTGGACCGGTTGCCCAGCTTGTCCTTGAGCCGCTGGAGGAGGAACACGTTGCGCGAGCCGTCCGCGAGCACGCGCGGCACCAGGAAACAGGTGAGTCCACCGGGCGCCTGCGCCAGCACCAGGAACGCGTCCGACATGGGCGCCGAGCAGAACCACTTGTGCCCGGTCAGCTCGTACGCGCCGTCCTCGGCCAGCGGCCGCGCGGACGTCGTGTTCGCGCGTACGTCGCTGCCGCCCTGCTTCTCCGTCATGGCCATCCCGAAGAGCACACCGGCCTTCTCGTGGGCCGGCCGCAGGCCCCGGTCGTACACCGGCGACGTCAGCCGCGGCTCCCACTCGGCGGCCAGCGCCGGGTCCGCGCGCAGGGCGGGCACGGCCGCGTGCGTCATCGACAGCGGGCAGCAGGTGCCGGCCTCGACCTGCGTCCACACCACGAACGCCGCCGCCCGCCGCACGTGCCCGCCCGGCTGCCCCCACGCGCCCGTCAGCCCCGCCGAGACCCCCTTGCCGAGCAGCCGGTGCCACGCCGGATGGAAGTCGACCTCGTCGATCCGGTGCCCGTACCGGTCGTGGCTGCGCAGCCGCGGCGGGTTCTCGTCGGCGAGCACCCCCCACTCCTGCACCTGCGTGGAACCGGAGGTCCGGCCGAGTCCCGACAGTTCGGACCGGCCCTCCTCCAGCACCGCCGGGTCCAGATGCCGCTCGACCGCCTCCGTCAGCGCCCGGTCGGCGGCGAAGACGTCGTACTGCGTCAGCGGCGGTGCCTGGTTGGTCACGGTGTGGGTGCTCCCTGCCATGACGACGAACCTACCCGCCGCCCCCGCCACCCATCTCACCTCGTGACCCTTCGGGTGAGGGCGGCCGGGCACGGCGGATACCTTTGGGTCGTGCAGCCAGCAAGCGAATCCCCCGACGCGCCCTCCGGTCGACTTCACAGGGCCCGCGCCCTGTATCGCAATGTCTCCAAACGCAAGACCGTCTGGCTGCTGCTCAAGGACACCGTCAACTCCTGCATGGAGTACCGCATCCTGGGCCTGGCCGCCGAGGCGGCCTTCTTCACCCTGCTGTCGGTGCCCCCGCTGCTGCTCAGCATCATCGGTCTGCTCGGCTACGTCGACTCCTGGACCGGCGCCGACACCATCCAGAGCCTGCAGACCAATCTCCTCGAGGCGTCGCGCGCCGTGCTGTCCGACCGGGGAGTGAAGCAGATCGCCGAGCCGATCCTGCACGACGTCACGAAAGGCGGCAGGCCCGACGTCATCTCCATCGGCTTCCTGTTCGCCGTGTGGTCGGGCTCCCGCGCGGTGAACGTCTTCATCGACACCATCACCGTGATGTACGGCCTCGACGGGGTGCGCGGCATCGTCAAGACCCGCCTGGTGGCCTTCCTGCTGTTCATCGCGGCCCTGCTGATCGGCTCGGTCGCGCTGCCCCTGATGGTGGCGGGCCCGGACGCCGTCGTCCGCGTCGTCCCCTGGTCGGCGACGCTCGTGCAGATCCTGTACTGGCCGGTGGTGATGCTGTTGTCGGTCGCCTTCCTGACCACGCTCTACCACGTCTCCGTACCCGTGCGGTCCCCGTGGATCGAGGACGTGCCCGGCGCCCTGGTCGCCCTCGCCATGTGGGTGATCGGCAGCATCCTGCTGCGGATCTACCTGACCAACACCGTCGAGGGCCCCACCATCTACGGCTCCCTCGCGGCCCCCGTCGCCGTCCTGCTGTGGATCGGCGTGTCCGCCTTCGCCGTGCTCGTGGGGGCCGCGGTCAACGCCGCCATCGACCGGGTCTGGCCGGCCGCCGCGACGGCCGCCGCCCGCGAGACCAACGAGCGGCTGCGGCAGGAGCAGGTCGCCGAGTACGTCGCCCGCACCTCCGCCGCGGCCGGCGACGAGGCCGACCCGGACATGCCCGCCGAGTTCCCCGAACGCTGGTCCCGCTTCCTGCCCCCCGAGGACGTCACGGCCCGCCTGCGCACCCACGTGAAGAACAGCCACCACCACCCGAGGAACGGAGAGGAGCAGACGGGACCGCCGGACGACGAGAAGTGAGGCCGAACGTCCGGCGGCGACGAATCCCACCAGGACGCACCAGATCCCGGTTCGGTCACGGAGAACGGGACGGAGTTGCTTCTTAGGTAAGGCAAACCTTAAATAGGTCTGACCCGCACCTTGGAAAGGCTTTGTCATGAGACGTCCCTCCCTCCGCACGATCGGGGCCCTCGCCGCCTCAGCCCTGTTCGTCCCCCTGGCGACCGCCTGCGGTTCGGACGGCAAGGGAACAGGCTCCGGCACCGAAGCCGGGGGAAAGGACGGGGGAGGGACGCTCGTCGTCTACTCCGGCCGCAGTGAGGACCTCGTCGCGCCGCTCATCGAGAAGCTGGAGAAGACCACCGGCTCCGAGGTCGAGGTGCGCTACGGGGACAGTGCCGAACTCGCCGCCCAGCTCCTCGAAGAGGGCGACAGGACCGACGCGGACCTCTTCTTCTCCCAGGACGCCGGCGCACTCGGCGCCCTGGGCAAGGAGGGCCGTCTCGCGGCGCTGCCGCAGAAGTCCCTCGACAAGGTCGACAAGGCGTTCCGCGCGGAGAACGGCGACTGGATCGGTGTGTCGGGGCGGGTCCGCGTCATCGCCTACCACGGCGACAAGGTCGCCGAGGCACCGGACAGCGTGCACGAGCTGACCGAGCCGAAATGGAAGGGGAAGGTCGGCTACGCGCCCACCAACGCCTCGTTCCAGGCGTTCGTGACCGGCATGCGGGTCCTCGAGGGCGACGACGCCACGCGCAAGTGGCTGAAGGACTTCCAGGCCAACGAACCTCAGGTGTACGAGAAGAACGGCGCCGTCCTCGACGCCGTCGACGACGGCAAGGCCGAACTCGGTCTGATCAACCACTACTACTGGTACGAGAAGGCCGCCGAGGTGGGCGCGGACAAGCTCAAGGCCAAGCTGCACTTCCCGACGAAGGGCGACCCGGGCGCGCTCGTCAACGTCGCGGGCGTCGGGGTCATCAAGGGCAGCGACCGGAGCGCCGCCGCGCAGAAGGCCGTCGACTTCTTCCTGGGGAAGGAGGCGCAGACCTACTTCGCCGACGAGACCCACGAGTACCCGCTGGCCGCCGGAGTCACCGGCGAGGACGACCTTCCGCCGCTCGACTCCATCGACGCGCCGGAGATCGACCTGGGCCGGCTGGAGTCCCTCCAGGTCACGCTGGAGATGCTCCAGGAAGCCGGGATGGTCTGATCGATATGAGAAGTTCGGGTACCCGAGGCCACCAGGCCCCGCCGGCACCCGCCCGTTCCGCCCCGGGCCCGGACGACGCCCCCGCACCGTCCAGGCCCGGGCGCGCCGGGCGCAGACCGCCGCTCCTCCTGCTGGCCCTGGCTTCGGCAGCCGCGGCCCTGGCCCTGCTCCCGCTGGTCTACCTGGCCGTACGGGCCGTGGAGCGAGGCCCCGAGTACGCGTGGAACGTCGTCGCGACCGACCGCACGCTGGAACTGCTCGCCCGGAGCGTCGGTCTGGCCGCCGTGGTGGTGACCGCCTGCCTCGTCCTGGGCATCTCCCTCGCCTGGCTGACCGTCCGCACCGCGCTGCCCGGTCGGCGCGCGTGGTCGGTGCTCGCCACGCTGCCGCTCGCCGTGCCCAGCTACGTCGCGGCCTTCGCCTGGATCTCGGCGCGCCCCGACCTCGCCGGGTTCAGCGGTGCCGCCCTCGCGCTCACCCTGGTCAGCTACCCGTACGTGTATCTGCCGGTGGCCGCCGCACTGCGCGGTGTCGACACCGCCCAGGAGGAAGCGTCGCGCGCCCTGGGGCACGGGCCCTGGAGCACGTTCCGCCGGGTCACCCTGCCGCAGCTCCGCCCGGCCGCGGCCGGTGGCGGGCTGCTCGTGGCGCTGTACGTCCTCTCCGACTTCGGGGCCGTGTCGATCATGCGGTACGAGACCTTCACCCGGGCCATCCACACGTCGTACAAGGCGAGTTTCGACCGTACGCCCGCAGCCGCCCTCAGTGTGGTGCTCGTCCTGATGACGGTGCTGCTGGTCGCCGCCGAGGCGCGCACCCGCGGCCGTGCGGGCCACGCCCGGACCGGCGGCGGCACGGCCAGGCCCGCACCCCCGATCCCGCTCGGCCGACTGAAGTGGCCCGCACTCGGCTGGTGCTCGGCCGTCGCCGCGGCCGGGGTCGCCTTCCCGGCCGGGACCCTCGGGTACTGGCTGGCGGTCGGCAACTCCCGTACCTGGGACCCGCGGGGACTGCTGGAGACCGGGGGGACCACACTGCTCGTGGCGGCCCTCGGCGCCGTGCTCACCACGTGTCTGGCCCTCCCCGTCGGCGTGCTCGCCGCCCGCCACCGGGGCCGCGCCGCGCACCTGCTGGAGCAGGCCGCGTACGCGGGCCACGCCGTGCCCGGGATCACCGTGGGCCTCGCGATGGTCTTCCTCGCGGTGCGGTTCGCCTATCCGCTGTACCAGGAGCTGCCCCTGCTCGTCGCCGCCTACGCGGTGCTGTTCCTGCCGGTCGCCGTGGGCGCCACCCGGGCAGCGGTCCTCCAGTCACCACCCGTGCTGGAGGACGTCGCCCGTTCCCTCGGGCGGGGTCCTCTGGGCGTCCTGCGTGAGGTCACGGTCCCGCTCGCCGCCCCCGGTATCGCCGCGGGCGCCGCCCTGACCTTCGTGGTCTGCATGAAGGAACTCCCGGCGACCCTGCTGCTTCGACCCACCGGCATGGACACCCTCGCGACCCGCCTGTGGACCGAGACCGGAACCGGCTCTTACGCCGCCGCCGCTCCGTACGCGGCCGTCCTCATCCTGATCGCCGCCGTTCCCTCGTACCTCCTCGGAAGGCACCGCGCATGACCGACCTGCGGATCACCGGGCTCACCAAGTCCTACGGACCCGGCGCCCCCGTCCTGAACGGGATCGACCTCTCCGTCCCCGCGGGGCGGCTGGCCGCCGTCCTCGGGCCCTCGGGCTGCGGCAAGACGACCATGCTGCGCATCGTGGCCGGCTTCCTGCGGGCGGACGCGGGAACGGTCGAGATCGGCGGGCGGACCGTCACCGGACCCGGCACCCACCTGCCCCCGGAACGACGGCGCATCGGCATCGTGCCGCAGGAGGGCGCCCTGTTCCCGCACCTGAGCGTGGCGCGCAACGTCGCCTTCGGGCTGGCGGGCTCCTCCCCGGCCGAACGCCGTCGGCGCACCGGGGACATGCTCGACCTCGTCGGCCTGCCCGGCTACGGCGACCGGATGCCCCACGAACTCTCCGGCGGCCAGCAGCAACGCGTCTCGCTGGCGCGGGCGCTCGCCCCGGAACCCGCGATCGTCCTGCTCGACGAACCGTTCAACGCGCTCGACAGCGGACTGCGGGCAGGCGTACGGGCCGATGTGCGCGCGGCGCTCAGGTCCACCGGGGCGACGGGCGTCCTCATCACCCACGACCAGCAGGAGGCACTCTCCACGGCGGACCTCGTGGCGGTCGTCAGAGCGGGCAGGGTGGCCCAGTGCGGAACCCCGCAGGACGTCTACCACAGGCCGGAGGACCCCTGGGTGGCTGCTTTCGTCGGTGGCGTCGTCCTGCTTCCGGGCACCGCCAGGGGCACGACCGTGGACACCGCCCTGGGCCGCATCCCGTTGGAGACCCCGGTGGACGACGGTGCCGGAACGGTCGTGCTGCGCCCCGAACAGCTCACCCTCGGCGCACCGTCCGACCAGGCTCCCCACGGCACGGTGGCGGACGTCTCCTTCCACGGACCGGACACGCTGGTGACGGTGGCGGTGACCGGACTGGACTCACCGGTGCACGTCCGTGTCCCCGGGCCGGTCGCTCACCGCCCCGGCGATCCGGTGAGCCCGGCCGTCACCGGCACGGCGACCCTCCACCTCCCCCGGCGGGACGGCTACGAGTGCGTGGTGGGCGGGTACGGTCCCATGGCCACCGTCTGACCGGTGCGGGACGTCGAGCGGGCGCGCGGGGGCACGCCGGCCCCGCGCCTACGCTGACCCCATGGACGTTCTCACCGGCCTGCTGGAAGGCCCCCGCGCCCGTGGGGCGTTCATGATCAGGGCGTGCTTCGACCCGCCCTGGTCGGTCCGGATCGAGGACCGCGCCCCGCTGACCGTGATGCTGCTCGTCCGCGGTGACGCCTGGATCGTGCCGGACCGCGGCGACCGGCTGCGGCTGCGCCCCGGCGACCTCGCCATCGCGCGCGGCCCCGACCCGTACACCTGCGCCGACGACCCCGGCACCGCGCCGCAGGCGCTGATCCTGCCGGGCGGCGAGTGCCACCACCCCGACGGACGCCCCCTGAACGGTGTCATGGACCTCGGTGTCCGCGCCTGGGGCGACCGGCCCGACGGCGAGACGGTCATGCTGATCGGCACCTACCGGATGCGGGGCGAGCTCGGCGGCCGGCTCCTCGACGCGCTGCCGCCGCTGCTCTCCCTCACCGCCGACGACCGGCACCGCCCGCTCACCCCGCTCCTCACGGCGGAGGTCGTGCGGGACGAACCCGGTCAGGAGGTCGTCCTCGACCGGCTGCTCGACCTGCTGGTCATCGCCGCCCTGCGGGCCTGGTTCGCCCGTCCCGAGGCGGCGCCGCCCGCCTGGTACGAGGCGCTGGGCGACCCCGTCGTCGGCCCGGTGCTGCGCCTCCTCCAGGACGACCCCGCCCGCCCCTGGACGGTCGCCGCGCTCGCCGCGAAGGCCGGCGTCTCGCGCGCCGCGCTGGCCCGCCGCTTCACCGAACGCGTCGGCGAACCCCCGATGACGTACCTCACCGGCCGACGCCTCGCCCTCGCCGCGGACCGCCTCCGCGACACCGACGACACGATTGGCACGATCGCCCGCCACGTCGGCTACGGCAGCGCCTTCGCGCTGTCGACCGCCTTCAAACGGGCGTACGGGGTCAGCCCGCAGGAATGGCGGACGCGGGCCGCGTAGCGTGGGCGGGGTGTACAGCGAGCGCGCGTCACGGCTGCCGGGCGCGGTCGTGTGGACCAACACCCCGACCGGCACCGGAGCGGGCCGGGTACTGCCCGACGGCTGCATGGACCTGCTCTGGCACGACGGACGCCTGCTGGTCGCGGGCCCCGACACCCGCGCCCACCTCACCGAGGGCGACGCGACCCGCCCCTGGGCGGGCATCCGCTTCCACCCCGGCACCGCCCCCGCTCTGCTGGGCGTCCCCGCGCACGAACTGCGCGACCGGCGCCCCGACCTGGCGGACCTGTGGCCGGCGGCGCAGGTACGCCGCCTGACCGCCCGGGTGAACGCCGCGGCCGACCCGGCACGCGGTCTGGAGGACCTGGCCCTGCGACGGGCCGCCGAGGCCGCGCCGCCCGACCCGGTGCTGCTGCGGCTCGTGGCCGCCCTGGACGCGGGCCGCCCGATCGCCGCAACCGCCGACGAACTCGGCCTGAGCGCACGCCAGTTGCACCGACGATCGCTCACCGCGTTCGGCTACGGCCCCAAGACCCTGGCCCGCATCCTCCGCCTCCACCGAGCCCTCGCCCTGGCCCGCACGGGTGTCCCGTTCGCGGAAACGGCCACCCGCACCGGCTACGCGGACCAGGCCCACCTCTCCCGGGACGTACGGGACTTGACGGGCCTGCCCCTGAGCAAGCTACTGGCCGCCCGCCGCTAGCGGTGCGAACAGGTCGATCCCGTTGCCGTCCGGGTCGAGCACCACGGCGTACCGCTGGCCCCACACGGCGTCCCACGGCTTCAGCTCGCTGCCGCACCCGCTCGCGACCAACTCCTCGTACAGCGCGTCCACTTCCTCCGGACTGTCGCAGCGCAGCGCGAGGGAGGCCCGCCCTCCGCCCGAAGGCGGCTCCCACCCGGTGTGGAACGACCGGACCACCCCCTCGGTGTCCAGCAGCAACCGCAGCCCGCCGGGCAACTCGGCCTCGGCGTGCCCCTGTTCCTCGGCCCCCTCGGGGAACGCGAACCCGAGCCGCCGATAGAAGGCGACGGAGGCGCCCATGTCGGAGACGACCAACCCGATGGCATCAAATCGTGCACTCATGGAGCCACCGTAGGCACGCCCCGGCCCCCCGGTCTTGAAGGAATCGGACGCGGCCTACCGGTACGGGGACCCGCTCGGCCGGTCAGCCGGAAGCCGCGGGGCCGGACCCGAAGCGGCTGCGGGACGCCTCGATGTCGCCGAGGTGGCGGTGCGTCCAGTCGCACATGGCGTCGACCGTCGCCCGCAGGGCCGCGCCCGGTCCGGTGAGCGTGTACTCGACCCGCGGCGGCACCGTCGGGTACACATGCCGCTCGACCAGACCGTTGCGCTCCATCATGCGCAGGTTCTGGGTGAGCATCTTGTGGCTGATGCCGTCGATCTCCTTGCGCAGTTCCCCGAAGCGCAACGTGCCCTCACTGAGCGCCTCGATGATCAGCAGCGCCCACTTGTTGGCGATGTCCGAGAAGATCTCCCGTGCCAGCGAGTCCGCGCGCGTGAGGTCCGCGTCCTCGGGCGAGCCCCTGAACTGCTTGGTCACCATGCGGTTCCCCCGTCACCGAAAAGTGCGTTCTTCCATGTCAGCATCCACTCTCTTACGGTTCCCAAGTAACTGCAAGAGAGCACGAGTGCTCATGACACGAGGAGGCGGGCATCATGGCCGTCACGCTGTCGAACCCGGTCGGACTGCCGGAGATCGACGCCTACCGGCAGGTGGCGGTCGCGAGCGGATCCCGGATGGTCTTTCTCGCCGGGCAGGTCGCCTGGGACGCCGACGGTGTCGTGGTGGGGGCGGGCGACCTCGCCGCGCAGGTCGAGCAGTGCTACCTCAACGTCGCCACCGGGCTGGCCGGGGTCGGCGCCGCCTTCGACGACGTGGTGAAGCTGACCGTGTACGTCGTCGACTGGAGCCCTGCCAAGTTTCCCCTGTTCATGGAGGGCGTGTCGCGGGCGGCCGAGAAACTGGGCGGCATCCCGGTCCCGCCGGGGACGCTGCTGGGGATCGCCGCGCTGGACGTGCCGGAGCACCTGGTGGAGGTGGAGGCGATCGCGGTGCTGGACTGAGGTGGGCGGAGCGGGGTCCGGGGCCGCGGGGATGACCGCCGGGACGGCACCGGAATACCGATGAGCGGCCCGGCGCTCTTGTGGTACTGGAGACGCTGCGAAGGGCTGGTGGGCAGATGGCGGCAGACGATCGGGCGAACCCCGGGACCCCCGTGGCCCGCATGAGACCCGTGGTCAGGACGCCGTACGGTGCCGTACGCGGCAGGTGGGAAGAGGAGATCGCCGTGTTCCGGGGCGTCCCGTACGCGGCGCCGCCGTTCGGCCCCCGCAGATTCCGGCCGCCCGTCCCGCCGGACCCCTGGGACGGCGCACGGGACGCCGACGCCTTCGGCCCCACGGCCCCGAAACCCCCGTACTCCGAAGCCTTCGCGCGCTATCTGGCTGATCCGTCCGTCGCCGGCGACGACTGTCTCAACCTGAACGTCTGGACCCCCGACCCGTCCCCGGCAGCCCGGCTGCCGGTGCTGGTGTGGCTGCACGGAGGGGCCCTGACCAGGGGTTCCTCGGCGGTACCGGTGTACGACGGACGGGCCTTCGCCCGTGACGGCGTGGTGTTCGTGTCGGTCAACTACCGGCTCGGCGTCGAGGGCTACGGCCTCTTCCCGGACGCCCCCGCCAACCCGGGCCTGCGCGACCAGCTCGCCGCCCTGTGCTGGGTCCACGAGTCGGTCGCGGCCTTCGGCGGCGACCCCGACCGCATCACCCTGGGCGGCCAGTCCGCCGGGGCGATCAGCACGGGCGCGCTGATCGCCGCCCCGCAGACCCAAGGCCTGGTCCGGCGGGCCGTCCTGCAGAGCGGACCGCCCGAGGCGTCCGATCGGGGCAAGGTACGGCGGGTGGTGCGCCGCATGGCGAACCGGCTGAAGGTCCCCGCGACCGCCGAGGCCTTCGCCGCCGTCGACCGCGAGCTGCTGCTGCGCACCCAGGCCGAGGTGGGGCGCCTCAGCAGCCCGGTGCTCGGCGGGCCCGCCTTCGGCATAGTCGTCGACGACGACCTCGTCCCGTGCGACCCTCTGGAGGCACTCACCGACGGCGGCGCGGCCCCCGGCGTCGACCTGCTCACCGGATGGACCACTGACGAGTACCGGCTGTGGCTGGTACCGGGCGGGCTCCTGGAACGCGTCGACCGGCTCGGCGCGGTCGCCCTGGCCGGAGCGATGGCCCGCTGCCACTGCGGCAGCGAGGTCCCGCGCGGCTACCGCGCCCTGCGCCCGGACGCCGGCACTGCCGAGATCGTCGGGCAGTTGGTCACCGACCACCTCCTGCGCATCCCGCTCCACCGCCTCGCCGACGGCCGCGAAGCCCCCTCGTACGTCTACGAGTTCGCCTGGCCCTCCAACCGCCCCGGCATGGGCGCCTGCCACGCACTGGAACTCGGCTTCGTCTTCGACAGCGGCGACGAGCCCGACGCGCGCAGACTCGCGGGCGAGGGCGCACCCCGGGAGCTGGCCGAGGCGATGCACGGTGCCTGGGTGCGCTTCGTCTCCGACGGGGAGCCGGGATGGGAGCGCTGGGACGCGAGCCGCCCGGTCCGCGTCTTCGACGACGCCCCTCCGGCCACCGTGCACGGCCCCCGGGACCGCGAACTGGCCCTGTGGACCACACCCCCGCCCCCCACCGAGCAGCCCCCGCCCCCCGCCCCCTTGGAACTCCGCTCGGTCATCAGCCGCCTGCGCCGCAGTGGTGTGCTCCGGCGGCACTGAGGGGCGGGGTCCCGGCGAACGGGACGCAGGAGCACCTGCCCGCCGGCCACCGCACTCCGGCTTCGGCTCCCTTCCTGCGCGAGGCCGGCCCTTCCCCCCGGGGGCATCACGAGGGAATGCGAGGCTTGACCTCCCGTACGGCGTGCCGAGGAGGAGCAGGGAACCATGCGTGAAGTGAGCCGGGCCGATGTGGTGCTCTCCGGATACGGTCCGGTCGGCCGGGCCTTCGTCGAGTACCTGGCTCGGCAGCGGGACGAGCTTGCCCGTCGGCACGGTGTACGGGTGAACGTCGGTGCCGTCCGGGCGAGTTCCGGACAGTGCCGACTCCGCGAGGGCGAACCCGTGCCGCCCCGCCCGGCGTGGAGCCCGCTGGTCTCGCTGGAGGAGACACTCGACCGGACCGCTGCCCGCGTGTTCGTCCAGGCGATCCCCTCCTCACCCCGACTCCGCCTGCACGCCGCGGAGGAGGCCGTGATCGCCCTGCGCAGAGGGGTCCATGTGGTCACGGCCACCAAGAGCCACCTGCTCAGCCACTGGCGGGACCTCGACGAAGCGGCCCGCGCGGCCGCCGCCATGATCAGGATCTCCGGGGCGACGGGAGCCGCTCTGCCGGCGGGGGACCTGTCCAGGACCTCGTTGCGAGGCTTGGGCTGCACGACGATCCGGGCCTGCCCGAACGGCACCGCCACGTTCGTCCTCGACCGCCTCGCCGCGGGCGACTCACTGGGTGAGGCGGTTCGGGAGGCTCAGCGCCGCGGGATCGCGGAAGCGGATCCCTCGTCCGACCTGTCCGGTGAGGACGCCGCCACGAAGGTGCGGCTGCTGGCAGCGCTGGCCTGGGGATGGGACCCGGCGTCCGTACGGGTGGAGGCGGAGCCGGTGGACGAGGGCACTTCCCGGGCGGCGTCGGCCGCGGTCTCCCGAGCGCGTCGCCTGCGGGCCGTGGCGAGCGCATCCGTGGACATGCCCCGCCTGGTCCGCGTCCGACTGGAGGAGACGGAGCCCGGTGACCCCCTGCACGCGCTCGTCGGACCGGAGAAGGCCGTGGTGTTCGGCTGCCCCGATGCCGGCGACGTGATCGTCAGCGGGGGACGGTCGAGTCCCCTGGGCGCCGCGCTCGCCCTGGTGAAGGACACCATCGAGGTCACGGCTCCCCGAACCGGGTTCCTCTGACACGTGATGCGCGGGGGACCCGCGCTTCTGCTGTGGGAGGAGACAGAGCGGGCAGGACGGTCAGCCCTTGACGATCCTGCTCTCGACACCGGGAATCCCCTTGTCCCACCAGTGCCCGTAGCGCCGGTAGACGGCGGGATCACGGTCGGCGAGCAGTACGGACAGCTGCTCCGCCTCCTCGGTCAGACCGTGCCACGCGGCCTTCGTGAGTGTGCGGAACGCGGTCAGTTCCAGGCCGCCGTCAGTCGCGCGCCACACTCCGGCGACCTGCCCGTCAACGAGCAGGCAGGGCAGCATGTCGCCGTTGCGCCGTACGACCGACGGCCGGTATTCCTGCGGCAGGAGCCGCCCGGGGACGGCGTGGGCCAGCATCGTGCTGTCCCACATCGGCAGCAGCCTCGGCGGCACCGGGGTGTCCTCGGCGGGCACGGTGGCGTCCGCGAGGTCGAACAGCGGGGCGCGGCCCGGACCCGCCACCCGCACCACCCGGTCGCCGAGCTCCCGCAGTGCCTGGGTGACAAATGGGCGCCCCAGCAGGGTGAACCGCGCGAAGTCCCGGGCCGACGCGGGCCCGAACGCCCGTAGGTGGGCGAGCAGCAGCTGCCGCACCCCGGCCGCCGCGTCCTGGGGCGCGTATGCGGAGGCTGCGAGGTAGGCGTTCCGCTGGGTGAACGACCACGGGCCGCCGGTCGGCGCATGATGGATCGGCGCGTACGTCCGCAGCGCCCACCACACACGGTGCGCGTGCTCGCCGAACCGCCCCGTGACCTCCTCCTCCACCTCGGCGCCGGTGCGGGGCCGTGCCAGGAACCCGGCAAGCTCCGGCAGCAGCGCGTCGGCGTCGGCGGGGGCCAGCGCTGTCGAGGTGAAGCGGCGGTCGTACAGCCGCGACGCCCGCAGAGTGCTCAGCATGGCGGCGTGGTGGTGTGCGTAGTCCTCGGCGTGGACGGCGTGCAGCGTGATCCGCATGAGGGTCGCCTTGACGATCCGGCGGTCCGCGAACGCCGCGTCGAGATCCTCGGGCGCGAAGTCCTGCAGGCGGTTCCACAGCGCAAGGTACGGCGACGCCGGCGTCTGCGCCTGGATGGCGCAGATCCGCCGGACCGCCTCCGCCACATCGAGACGCCGGCGTTCGAGGAGGAATTGACGGTCCAGAGTGGCCAGGACGAGTTGCCGCGGGGTGAGGGGCACACCCGGATCATGCCGCGCCCCGGCCGTCCAGGAAGCCGTTCCTGCCGGATCGCCACAAGCACTTGGGTCCCAGAGGTGACACACCTGCCCGAAAAACCGTGAGCACTTCGCCCACCACTGTCCGGATGCCGCTCATTCGAGCGCTCAAGTGGCATTCGCCTGGTGACTGTTCACGCTGTTCACGCTTTTCACCGAGGCGTCGGCCATCCTCCGTTGCGCAGGTCCCGCACAGACCCGACCCCGGCGTGCGCGGCCGCGTCGTCCGCCGGTGACCGCCGACACCGCCTTCCACCAGGCCGCCGCGTGGCCCCCTCCTGAGAAGCCGGGTGCCGGGCAGGACCAGGAGGCCGGGCGGTCAGGGAAGACGCGTCCACCATTGCGGCCCCGGGCTTCTGAGATGATCATCGCCGGAGTGATCAAGGGGGGCGCGTGTCCACGTTCTTTCTGGTGGCCGGTTCGGCGATGGCGCTGGTGCTCGGGGCGGCGGGAGCGGTGGCGCTGGTGACCGGCCGGATCGTACTGCCCTGGTTCCAGGGCGGTGTGAGCCGTCCCGGACTGTGGGGTGCCGGCGCGCTCCTGCTGGCCGGAGGCCTCGCGGCCACGCGCCGCATGCCCTCCGGGGGCAACATGCCGCTCGTCCTGGTCGGGCTCTCCCTGATGACGGCGGCGCAGCTCCTCGAGGAGCCCCGGCAGACACGCTCCGGCCGGACCGTGAGGTCCGCGAACCGTTCGAAATGATTTCCGAGGATGCCGATGTCGCGCGACTTCACCGAATCCGTGATCCGCACGCTGGGGGAAGCCGGGAACGCTCCCGCGTCCGCTGCGGCATGGGACGACCTGGAAAGGGAACTGGGCGTTCGGCTGCCCGACGACTACAAGGAAATCGTCGGCAGGTACGCCCCGGTCCAACTGAACGGTCACCTCTTTGTCAACTTGACCCGGCCCTGAAGGACCGGGCTTGGAGGTAGCGCCCAACCGGCTGCCGGGTGGACTCCTCCGTCCAGACACCCCGTTATGGGGTGGCAGGGACGCGTGACTCACGCCCCGCATTCCACACGCTCTCGCCACGGGTGGCGATGTTGTGGG
>NZ_JBFAKH010000074.1:0-35903 GCF_040655635.1 Streptomyces sp. NPDC050388 | reverse complement strand
CTGATCCTGCCTGACCCAGTTGCGCAGCCCCTCGGCGCTGACGCCGAGTTCCCGGGCCACCTCGGTGACGGTCCTGCCGGAGGAGCGGACGAGGGTGAAGTTCCACCTTGTGCTTGGACAGCGGGTGTTGACGCTGCGGGGGTGAGATCCTGCGTCGCCAGGGCTCTGGTTTCGAGCGGGGTGACGTAGCCGTATTCGGGGTGCTCGCGCAGGCGGGTGCGGTGGTACTCGACCTCGATGAAGTGGAAGACGGCGGTCCGAGTGCGTGATGCAGCCCTCCTTCAGTACGCCGCGGGCGGTGGCCGTCCGCAGGGCGTCGACGTCGAGCCCGGCCCGGTGGTGGCCGGCCGTCGCGCAGCCGATCACTTCGCGTGTGGCCAGATCGATGACCGTGGCCAGCTACCGCCGGCCGGCCAGCGGGGGCAGGCAGGTGATGTCGGACACCAGCTTCGTGCCGGGCCCCGGCGGCCTCACGGCCCGCAAGGCGGGCGACCTCGGTCACCGTCTTCTCCGAGGACAGCGCCGGCGCGACCGAGTCCCGCTTGGACTCGGCCGTGTACCGCTGGCTCGTATTGCTCTTCTTGCTCACTACCTGGAACTGCTTCCTCCGGGACCTGTCGTCCCGGTATCAGGCTGTCCAGGCCGAGGGTGGAACTTCACTCTGGGGGCGGCGTCCTGATGGAGCATCTGTGGCCGGGAGATGCCCGAGGGCTTCCGCGAGGACATCGGCGCGCACCCCGGACGTCCCGCCGGGTTCGCGGGGCGGGCGGACGAGTTCCCATCGGGCGTCGGACAGCTCGCCGGGGTGGCGTCGCCTGGCCCGCGGGTCGTTGAAGTACGGAACCTTCACCCGGCGCGGGCGGGCACGTCCGGCGTGTTCCTCCAGGGTTGGTTCCTGATGTACAGCCGGTGGGCGAAATCGACCGCCTCGGCGGCCACCCTGCCGGTCTCCTGGTACTCGTCCGGCAGCCGGACGTAGTTGACCCTGAGGTCGGGGCGGCACCCGCGCAGGGCTTTGGCTTCGTAGGTCTCCGGGCCGTAGGAGATGCCCTGTGCCCCTGTCCGGATCCCGTGGGCGATCAGCTCGTAGTAGACGAGGTTCAGGTAGACGCTGTGCTTCCGGGCTTCCGGGTCGAGGCCGAGCATGCGGGGCTGCAGGATGCCGTTGTCTTCGTAGGAGAGCACGAATGCCTCCAGCGATCCGTTCCTGTGTACCTCGAGCAGGACGCATGCTTCCCCGACATGGCGAATGACCCGCTCGACGAGTTCCGTGATTCCAGCCGGGTCGGGAGCGTGGCCGTACTGGGCCATCTGGCTGACCAGGAGGGCGACGTGTTTGCTGCTCATGGAGCGGGGGTCTGCCGGAACGACCTGGAAGCCGCCGCCACGGAATGCGCGGATGTCGCGCCTGAACATCGCACGTCGGGATTTCGAGAAGGAGGCGAGGTAGTCATCGAGGCTCTCCCATTCCAGGTCGAGGACGCAGTCGGCTGCCGTGGTGAAGGGGATGTAACCGCGTTCCTCCAGCGCGGTCCGCGTCTTCGTGTCCGCGGCGGGCACGTGCATGACCGCGGTGGTGGGCATTCCCGACTCCGACGCCTTCCGCTCCAACAGGCGGAGCGCGGCGTCGAACTCGGCGGGCTGTGCGTCGTCCGCGTGCAGCAGGCCCGGCCGGTACCCGGCCGGCAGGACGGACACCGCTGCCGGGTAGAGGGAGTCCTTCGCGCCGCGCAGGAGACGCACGGCGTTCTCCACCCGCGAGTTCCGCTCCTCGCCGGCCTCCGGGGGCGAGGGGGCGTCGCGGGTCAAGAGGGCGACGGGGTTCACCAATTCCCAGTCGGAGGGTCCCATGGTGTACGACACCGTGGCCACCCTGGGACCTTCCGTCGTCGAGACCATCACGTACGCGCAGCCCTGCGCGAAGTGGCCCTCCTGCATCGTCAGCCAGGGAGAGGTTCCGTACAGGGAGGACGGCAGGGCGTCCCACGGGCCGGCGATTTCGGCCATGCGGAGGTGAGGAGAGGCTTTCGGACCGGACACAAGGAGCATCCCCTCTGTTGTGCGCGCCGCGTCGATACGAGGAGTGCCCGCTCGGGAGGAGCATCTCTCGTGCGGAGACAGGGGTGTTGGGGGGGGGGAACTGTCAGCTACCTGCCTCGACAGGCTTGATGATAACTATGACGGAGATGCAGGTCCATGGGGCCCGGGACTGCCCGGCACGGCCTGATGGCCGGAGCGCGTCAATGAGATTTCTCCCAAAGAGGGGCAGATGTTGCTTTCATCGCCTTCCGTTCCTCTGTGTCGAATTGGTCTGAATAAAGGGGTTTATGATGCGGCGTTTGCTCATGGTCGGAATGGGGGCGGTGGGGTCCGAATACCTCCACTCGGCCGCGCGTCACGGCATGGAGACGCGGATCGTGGAGAACCCGGAGAAGCTCCGGAGTCTCGGGCTGGAGTCCCATCCCTCCTGTCCCGTGACCGGGGACACCGAGGAGGAATGGGTGGCGGCCGCGCTCGCCGCGGCCGCGGACTGGCGCCCCGACGCGGTCCTCCCTTTCGGGGAGGACCATGTGATCGCCGCCGCCTTCGTCCAGGAGGCCCTGGGGCTGCCCGGCCCCTCCATGAAGGCGGCGGTCGTCTCGCGCAACAAGGGACTCCAGCGAGCCGTCTTCGCGGCTGCCGGGCTGCCGCAGCCCGAGTATGTGGTGACGGACGACGTTGCATCGGCCGGGCCGTGGGCCGAGGACCGGTTCCCCGTGGTCGTCAAGCCGCTCTCGGGCTCTGGGAGCACCGGGGTGGTGTTCGCCCCTGGGCCGCAGGAACTGGCCCGGGTGGGAGGGGCGTACGAGGGGAAGCCTCGTGTACTGGTCGAGGCCGCCTGCCTGGCCCCCGAGTACAGCTGGGAGGCACTCGTCCACCACGGAGAGGTGATCTTCGAGAACTACACGGCCAAGGAGACCACGGGGCCTCCGCAGTTCGTGGAAGTGGCACACCGCTCCGGCTTCGTCTTCGAGTCGCCGCTGCTCGCCGAGCGGGCGCACCGGATCGCCCACGGGGTGGTGCAGGCCATCGGGATGCGCGACGGGATCGTCCACCTCGAGTTCAGGCTGGACGACGACTCCGCCGCAATCATGGAGGTCGCGGTCCGGACACCGGGCGACTGGCTGATGGAGGCCACGGGCTTCGCCCACGGTTTCAATATGTTCGAAGCGCTGATCCGGATATCGGGCGGTGAACGGCCGGACATCCCCACCGGGCCGGAGCCCGTGCGCTTCGCGGGCACCTGCCAGTTCGGGGCCGAGCCCGGACGGGTGGTGTCGATCGAGGGCGTGGAAGAAGTACGGGCGCTGGAGGAGGTCGACCGCGTCTGGGTCGGCGCGGTGTGCGGTGACGAGGTCCGCGAGCTGAGGTCCTCCTTCGACCGGGTGGCGGCAGTGCTGGTCGACGCTCCCACTGCGGCCGCACGCGAGGGAGCCATCGCCAAGGCGCGGAAGACCTTGCGAGTGACCACCGAACCCGTTCCCGTACAGGACGCGTGATGGGGCACAGCCGGCTCGATCGGACGGGGGCGGGCGGGCAGGCGCCGACGGACGTGAGGAGGACCCGTGCTTACTACGTGGGCTACGGGGTCTCCATGCTCGGCAGTGGGATGGTCCTGCCCATCACCGCGATCTTCCTCCGGTCGGAGGTCGGGCTGACCATCGGCCAGGTGTCGGTGTACTTCGCCCTCAACGCGATCCTCGGAGTCCTGGTCAACCCCTTCGCGGGCGTCGCGTGCGACCGTTACGGGCCGAAGGCCCTGGTGGTCCCGGCGGTGGGCCTGCAGGTGCTGACGCCGCTGGTGCTGGCTGTGACGCAGTCCTTTCCCACGGCGGTGCTCGCTGCGGTCCTGTCCGGTGTCGGAAACGGTGTCTTCTACGCCTGCCTGACGCCCCTGATCTCGTCCCTGTTCGGGCCCGAGGGGGTCGGTAGGGCCTTCGGGAACCAGTACCAGATAGCCAATATCGGCTACGTCGTGGGCGCGGTGGCCAGCAGCGGCCTGGTGGAGCGGATGGATTCCGCCGGCTACCGGGTGGCCTTCGTGCTCAACGCCGTGAGCTTCGTGGTCTACGGACTGCTCGTGGTCTGGATGGCCGAGCCGGTGAAGACGGCAGGTTCGGCCGCACGGCGTCCTTCCTGGAACCTGAGGTCCTCCTGGAGTCCCTATCGCGACCTGAGGTTCCTGCCGCTCATCGCGGTGCAGTTCTGCGTCGTGGCGTTCGGGCTGTCCCAGATGGAGAGCGTGCTGCCTCTCGTGCTGCGGGACTACGGCGGGTTCCCGATCTTCGCGATATCGCTCTACATCGGGATCAACGCCAGCGTCGTACTGGTGCTGCAGACACCGGTCACGCGACTGGTCGGCAACAGGTGGGGGCCCCTGCGCGGTCTCCGGACGGCCCTTGCGGTGTGGGGCGTCTCGATCGTCTTCGGCATCCTCAGCCTGTACCTGGACGCCACCGTCGCCAAATTCGTGGCCCTGGCCGTGTTCGCGCTGCTGGGGGCGGTCGGTGAGGCGCTGGTCGCCCCGAGCATGCAGCCACTGGTGGTCGAGCGGGCGCCGAAGGACCGGTTGGGGGCGTACTCGGCCTCGATCTCCCTCGGGCACGGTTTTGCCGCAGCGGCAGCCCCGTTGCTGTGCATGGCGGTGCTCGGCGGACTCGGCACTCCCGGGTACTGGGCTCTCCTCGGGGCCGGTTACGGCCTCGGTCTGCTGTCGCTGAGGCTCTACGCCCGCACTGCGGCGCCGGGCACCCCGAGCCCCGCTCCTCCGGACGGCCGATGAGCGTTGAGCGGACTGAGAGCGGCCTCGGGCGGTGGGCTCCCCTTGCGCGTGATTCCACTGCCCGCGGGCCGTTCATGCCTTCAGCTCCAGCCGCAAGCCTGCCGTCACCGCCTTCGCGGCGGCGACCGCCTCCATGGGCGTCTTCCCTGTGGCGATGACCTGTCCGAGGCAGGGCAGCGACGGGTCGATCCTGCTTCCCTCGGAGATCCACAGGTCCAGGCGGTGGATCCTCTCGTCCGGGACCTCCCAGAGGCGCTCGATCCTGTGCAGCTTCCTGCCGCCGATGTCTCCCAGGTGGTCGGGGGCGCGGAAGTACCCGAGGGCCGCGGCCCCGCAGAGATCGCCCCCCTCGGCCTTTGGGGGCGGGACGAGGCGCTGCTGGCTCAGTTCGACAGCGACAGCGGCGTAGTCGACGCCCGAGCACAACCGCACCATCTCGGGGATGAAGGCCCCACCGCTCCTCGGGTTGACCTCGATCACGCGTACCCCGTCGGCCGCGACCCGCAACTCGACATGCACCATGGTGGACGTGAGACCACAGGCGCGGGCGGCGGCTACGGCGACCCCGCACGCTTCCTCTTGCTCCTCCCTCGGGCGCCTGCTGGGAAAGTTCATGTTGATGAGCTGGAACTGGCGCAAGCCGTCGACGGGTTCGTAGTCGTATTCGGCGTCGCACACCGCCAGTACATGGACGTCTTGTTCATCCATGGCCAGCTCGACGGTGAGGTTGTGTCCGTCGATGTACTGCTCGATCAGCACGAGGTCGTTCTCGAGGGGGCCCGAGGCCCCCAGCCGGGCGCTCAGCGCTGCCGCCCGGTGGAACTCCTCGGGGGAGTCCACGCGGAACACCCCGCGGCTTCCCGACAGACATCCGGGTTTGACCACCAGCGGAAAGTCGTAGCCTGCGGGAACTTCCGCCTGCCGGCTCGAGGGGACCGACGTGAAGGAGGTGCTGGGGACGCCGGCCGACGCCAAGGCACGCCGGGACGCCGCCTTGCCCATGGCGGTCGCCACTGCCTCCGGTGCCGGGCCGGGCAGTCCCAGGCCTTCGGCGACGGCGGCCGACAAGGACGCCAGTTCGTCGTTGAAGGTGACGACTCCGCGGACGGCCTCCTTGCTGCCGTACTCGACGAGACGGGCGACGTGCTCGCTCGGTGTGCTGTGGAGGCCTTCGACGACCATCTGGCCGCGGATCGGTTCGGGTAGCTCGGGCAGCGGGTGCTCGCAGGCCACGACAACGTCACCTCTACGCCGCTTCAGGGACTCCAGGACGAAGGGCCGGAACTTCGGTTGCCAGCCGATGACGAGGACCGTCTGGTCGGACATGACCATAGGTGAGACACCCAATCTGTGATCGGCGCTGGGGACGGAACCGCCCGGGGAGGAAGAAGGCCGCCTTCCTGCTGCGAGCCGGACACCGGCCTGTCGGGGAGCCGCGAACCACAAGGCCAGCGCGGCGTACGGGGTGGCGTGCCTACCGGCCCGTCCGGCCCTCCTGGGTCGTGACTCCTGCGACAAGCGCTGTATTTGAGCCGTTACTTGACTGATCATAAGGGCAGCCGTCAATATCAACTTGACGACGTCGTCTTCGGTCCGGTCGAGATCGAGTTCTGTAGGCAGCAACACTCGGACTGAACCGGGGAGACCTGTACGGTGGAGCCAACTTGTCGGAGAGCGCGGCAGAGAATCCTTGAGTTGGCGCGTTCGCGCCCTGTTCACCTGGGTTCCTCCCTTTCGGTCGTCGAGATCCTCTACGCCGTTCTACGGACGGCCGGTATAGACGCCACGACCGTGGACTCGCCGGACCGGGACCGTTTGGTCCTCAGCAAGGGACATGCGGTCTGGGGCTTGTACGGACTCCTGGAGGAGGTCGGCCTGAAGATACCCACAGGCACTCTTCCGGGGCACCCCGTGGAATCGACGCCCGTCATCGACGGAGCCACAGGCGCACTGGGGCACGGCTTGGCCATAGGAGCCGGACTGGCGGTCGGCGCCCGCCTCGACGGCTCGCCCCGGCGCACGTTCGTCGTCATGGGGGACGGCGAACTCGACGAGGGCTCGGTCTGGGAGGCCGCCCTCTTCGCCGGCCACCAGCGGCTGAACTCACTGGTGGCCGTGATCGACCGCAACGGTCTCCAGCAGGAAGGGCCGACCGAGGAGATCCTCGCCCTCGAACCGCTGCGTGAGAAGTGGGAGGCCTTCGGATGGGGTGTCGACCACGTGGACGGTCATGACCTCGACGACCTGATGCGGTCATTGGCCGTGTGCGATGGCGACCGTCCGCGGGTTCTGATCGCACGGACGGTCAAGGGCAAAGGGGTGTCGTTCATGGAGCACGACCCGAGCTGGCACGCCGGCATGGTTGACGACGCCCAGTTCCACGAGGCCGTCGCCGAACTGGAATCAGGTAGGTCGTTCGCGTAATGGACCTTCCCATGAGGCCAGCGGTGGCCGAATGCCTCGCTGAAGCCGCCGAGTCGGACGAGTCGCTGGTCCTGGTCGTCGCGGACGGCCATGCCCTCGGCCTGTCCCTGAAGGCGGCCCATCCCGAGCGTTTCATCGACGTGGGGATCGCCGAGGCCACACTGGTCGGGGTGGCCGCGGGGATCGCGCGTACCGGCCGGCGCGTGGTGGCCGCGGCCATGGCGCCGTTCCTCACCCGCCGGGCCACGGAGCAAGTGCGCAACGACGTGTGCAACGCCGGACTGCCGGTCACCTTCATCGGGGTCGGGGGCGGGCTCGGCTACGGCACGCTGGGTCCGACCCACCATGCGCCCGAGGACCTGGTCACCTTCGCCAACATGCCCCACACACAGGTCTTCTGCCCGGCGGACGCCCCCTCCGCGGCCTGGGCCGTGCGACAGGCGCTGTCCTTTGCCGGCCCGGCGTACGTGCGCCTGGGCGCGCGCGCCGACCGTCTCGTCTTCGAGGGTGCCACGCCGCGTGACGCCTCCCAGGGGGACCTGCTGCGCGGTCCGGAGGACACCGACGTCCTGCTGATCTCCGCCGGCGCCACCGTGGCCGTAGCCCTGGACGCCGTGGACGAGCTCACCCGGCGCGGTGTCACGGCGTCAGTACTCGCGCTGACCCTCGTCTCGCCGTTTCCCGAGTCCCGGGTACGAGAACTGGCCTCCCGGGCTCGGGTGGTCTGTGTCGTCGAGGAGCACCTCCGCTCGGGCGGCATCGGTGAGGCCACCGCCAGGGTCCTCGCGGACCGGCAGGGCAGTATGTGCTTCCACTCCGTCGACAACCGCTACCCGCCGGTCGCCGGGAGGGAAGACCTCTTCACCTTCTACGGCATCGACGTCGGACACGTCGTGGAAAGCGTCACCGCCGAACTCGGTAACCAGGCCCATCCCCCGACCGCCCTTACCGGGAGGCAACAGTGAATATCGTCATAGGTGCCCAGAGTTGCGGTTTCGGTCCTGTCTCCAAAGCCTGCGTCGTGGCGCGGTCGCTCTCCGACCATCGGCGTGTGTTCATCGGCGACTCGTTTGCCGCCGCCTTCGCCCAGGCCAATCCGGACGTCTTCGACGAGGTACACGAGACGGGTGACCGACCGGTCGACATAGACGCCCAACTGGCCGCCTGCGATCTGGTGGTCTCAGTGATGGACTCCGACCTGGTGATGCGAGCGGTGGCCGCAGGCCGGCCCGTGGCGATGGTCGACAGCCTGTTCAGCTTCTGGCAGCACGACCGTTCCCTCCAGGAGATCGCTGACCTGTGCGCCTCCGCGCCGCGGGGCCGCTACGCCGGACTGGCCGCGCACTTCGGGAAACTCAGCCCGCACGAGCAGATCCTGGCGGCGCACATGCTGGCGGACCAGTCGATCCTGCAGAACTTCCCGGGGGTGACCGAGAGGGTCCGGGAGGTCGCCGCGCTCTGCGGCACCGCCTTCCACGTCACCGGATCGATCATCGACAGCGAGGGACTCCACGACGCCGTCCCGGCGGCCGGTGACGTGCGGCACGACCTGGTGATCAACTTGGGCGGCTTCAAGAACTTCTTCCTGGACTTCGAGGAGAACAACGACTACCTCGAACTGATCGATGTGTGGATCCGGGACCTGCTGACGGACTGGGACCACCTCGACAGCGTGCTGGTGTGCGGTGGGGCCTTCCGCGGACCCCGGCAGAAGTCGATCACGGTGAACGGGCGTACCGCCAGGTTCACCTGCCTCTCACAACGGCCGTTCCTGCGGGAGGTCGCCGCCGCCTCCCACTACATGATGACCCCGGGGCTCACGGCCCTGCACGAGGCCATTGCACTGGGCCGGCTCCCGATGGCGCTGCCCGAGCAGCACTACGGCCACGTGGTGAACATGCGCATGCTGAAAGGCACTCACTTCGCACGAATGGGCGCCACGCTCGCCGTGCCGGGCGTGGACTACCCGCTGATCGAGGACGATTTCGAAGGAACCCGGTGCATCGTCGCGCAGGCGCGGCGGTTGCTGGACGACAGCCGCGGGCTGGGGGAGTTCCGCAGGATGATGGGCGAGTCCACCCGGAGCTTCTTCGACCTCACCGAGGCCGACCGTGCCCAGGGCCTCGCGGAACTGCGCCGAACCCTCGACGGGCCCCCCGTCACCAGCTTGCTCAGGAACATGAGCGAGTCCATCTCGGAGGTGTCGTGTGCTTGATTTGACCGAGACCGGTTCCCCTGTCGGGGACGCGCCGGTCGCCGGGGTTCTCGCGCAGGTGCGGGAGCAGTTGGCCGAACTCGTCGCCGGACAGCGCCCCGACTCCGCCTGGGAGGCGCGCCACTTCGTCTCCCGCGGTGCCCGCACCGTCTCGCGTCGGCTGTTCGTCGAGGTGCTCTTCGAGGACCGTCCCGTGTGGATCGCCAAGGTCCCCCTCAACCCCGCCGACACCATGGTCGACCGGGAATGGGAGATCCTGGCCGGTCGGAACTGGACGCGGCCCGTGTTCGAGACGCCGGTGCCCCTGGCCCGTCTGCCGCGCGGTTTCGTGATGTCCTGGGTGCCGCAGGCCGATTTCCCCGAGGCGCTGTCGACTGCCGGGACCGGTGCTCCGGCTCTACTGACACGTGCCACGGACGCGGTCGCGGCGCTGCACGGGGACGGGCGGCACTCCGACGCGCGGGAGCTTGTGGAGGACTTCCTCGGTCCCGGCTTCCACGAGTTGCCCGAGTCCGTCGTCACGTTGCTGGAGCGCTCCCGGACCGGCCTGTTCCACGGCGACCTCGGACCGTGGAACCTTCGTGTCTCCGACGAGGGGGCGCTCGGGCTGATCGACTGGGAGGACTGCAGGGAACAGGGCGTCCAGGCAGTCGACGTGCTCAATCTCGGCATGACGTCGGTGCTCGCGGCCGACTCCGGCTACCAGAGCCGGACGATGGACTCGCTGGTCGACGAGATGCTCGATCCCGCCTCGCCGATGGGAGCGGCGATCGTCGCGTCGCTGCGGAGGTACGCCCGGTCCACGGACCAGTGTGTCCGCGACGTCGGAGCGCTCGTACCTCTGTTCTGTTTGTGGATGGAGGAGCGCATACGGCGGCAGGGCCGTGCCACCAGCCACCTCTTCTACGCGCCGCTTCGGGCCCGCTTCGCCCGGGACGGCCACCGATGGATACAGGAGCTCGGAAGATGAGGCGCATTGACGATCCCTTCGGCTTCGGCGGGCCCACGACGCTCGACGGCCCCTATGACGTCGTTGTCGTCGGGGCCGGTCCCGCAGGACTTTTCGCGGGCCACCGTGCGGCGGCACTGGGTGGCCGCGTACTGGTCGTCGAGGCGGGGCATGGGATGTACGCCAGTCTGTGTCCGCGGGTCCGCGCCGCTGCCTCCGGACGCCCGATCCGGGACCTGGAGAAGTTCCGGATGCAGTGCAAGCGGTGCACGTGCCTGGTCGGAGTGGGAGGGGCGGCCTTCCACTTCGACACGAACCTCGGGTACATCAACGGTCTCACCCGGTCGAAGATCGAGCGTGCTTCCGACGGCACGACCCGCTCCTACAGCGGTCTGGAACGGGCCCTGGGCGACTTCGACCGAGCCCGGGACCTCGTCGCCTCCGTCTACGAGCAGTTCTACGCCTGGGGGCTGACCCGTACGTCCCCGGCACAGGCTCCGGAGCCCGCACCGGCCGACCCGGCCGCGCAGAGCGCGCACCACCGTACGGCGAGCGCGGTCTTCCAGCACTCCGACGCCGCTCCCTCCCAGGAGATCACGGTGGACGAGTCGCTCGTCGTGGTCGGTGCGCTCCTCGAGGAACTGCGATCCCTGGGTGGAGAGCTGCTGATGGGCACCCGGGTCACCGCAGTGGAGCGCGACGATCGGGGGATGTTCACGATCACCGCCGGAGAACACCGTCTGACCAGCCGCAACGTGGTGATCGGCGCGGGCAAGCTCGGACTCGATTGGGTGCGCGGCGTGATCGGCACCCTCGGTGTCGGCCACCTTTCTCCCCGGAAGGTCGATCTCGGCGTCCGTATCGAGTCCTGGCGGGATGACCTCGCGCCGCTCACCGAGGCCTGTCACAACCCCAAGCACTCCTTCCTCAACGACCGGGGGGACTCCGTGCGCACCTTCTGCGTGTGCCCGGGCGGGCGGCTGATGGCCTACGACTTCGCCGGAGGCCTGGCCTTGGACGGCCAGCACTGCATCACCACCCCCACGACCAGATCCAACTTCGGCGTCGTCACCAATGTGACCGTGCCCGACGGTGTCGACGGCACCGACTTCGCGCTCGAATTCTCCCGAGCCGCCATGAAGACGGGGGAGGGCCGGCCGGTGGTCCAGCATGTCGGTGACTTCCTGGGAGAGCCGCTCTCCGGCCCCCCCGTGCCCTGCAGCCTGCTCGAGACCACCGAGACGGACCTGCGGGCGCTCCTCGGGCCGGAACTCAGCTCGGACGTCGAAGGAATGATCACCCGGCTCAACAGGCTCTCCCCCGGCATGGTCGGAGCGCACGCGGTGATCGCCGCCCCGGTCGTCGAGCGGGTCTATCCGGACCTCGAACTGACCCACGACCTCGAAAGCACCGTCCCCGGCCTGTTCTTCGTCGGAGACAGCTCATCGAAGATCATCGGCGTTACCTATGGAGCCGTCACCGGCCGAGTGGCCGCTGAGGCGGCGATGTCCCGATGACCGCTCCGATCGTCCTCCCGGCGCCGCGGACCTCCCCGGTGCCCGGAGAACCCTGCGAGCCCGCGAGCGCGCCGTGGGCGGCCGCGCTGCACGCACTGGCCGACCGGCACGGCCTCGACCCGGCACGGCTGCTCGCGGTGCTGACCGGGCTCGTGATCCGCCGCTACGGATGCGGTTGGTCGACCGAGACGCGGACCGAGGTCTGGTCGCCGGGCGACTGGCCGGGGGACGCGGCACTGCTCGAGCTTGCCGCTCACGGGGCCGCCGACACGGTGGGCCCGGTCAGGATCCGGGTGGCGTCCGCCGGCGCCCCGCCCGCCGGAGCGCAGGTCCACGCCGAGGTGGCCCCGGGTTCTGTCACGTTCACCGTCACCGATGCGACCGTCGACGAGCACCGGCTGGTCCGTCTCATCGCCCATACGGGTCGCGCGCTGGCCGCGCTCGAGGCCAGGCCGGACGCGACCGTCGCGTCGGCCGACATCCTCACCGACGAGGAGACGTCGTTCCTCGAACGCCACCAGGGCAGTGTCGTCACCTACCCCGACACCACCCTGCACCGGCTCTTCCTCGCCACGGCCGCGCGCCGACCGGATGGAATCGCCCTCGTCGACGGCGACCGGACCACCACCTACGCGGAGTTGCGCGCCCTGGCGACGACCGTGGCGGCTGACCTCGCCGCGGCCGGCGTGACGCCGCGGAGCATCGTGGGTCTGGTCGGCCCCCGGTCCACCGAACTCTTCGCGGGTCTGCTCGGCATCCTGATGGCCGGTTGCGCCGTCTGCTACCTCGATCCGGTCTTCCCCGCCGCGTACCGGGAGGCCGTGGCCGATCAGGCTGGAATTCGGACCGTGGTGACCACCCGGGCCGGACGGGAACAGGTCCCGGCCCCGACCCGGCACGTCGTGGAAGCCCGGTCCTCCGTGCCCGGTCCGCCCCCGGCACCGGTGAGCGACGGCGGGGTCGGCCCGGAGGACCCGGCGTACGTGATCTTCACCTCGGGCACCACCGGTACGCCGCGAGGAGTGGTGAGGCCACACCGGATGCACACCTCGCGGATCGCCTTGGAGCAGTCGCTGTACGCGTTCGGTGACGGCGACCGTCACCTGCTCAAGTCACCCATCAGTTTCCGTGAGTTCCTCTGGCCGTTGGCGAGCGGGGGCACTGCGGTCATCGCCCGGCCGGGTGGCGAGAAGGACGACCGCTACCTCCTCGGCCTCCTGGCCCGGGAGAGGGTGAACGTGGTGAGCTTCGTGCCGTCGATGCTCCGCGTCCTCAGCGCATCCCCCGAGTTCCACCGGCTCGAGGACCTGCGGCACGTTTTCGTCGGCGGTGAGGCTCTTGACACCGCCCTGGAAGCACGGGTCCGCGCCGCGGGCCCCGCGGTGCACAACACCTACACGCTCACCGAGTACGACTACGCCACCCATCGCAGCGGGCCCCGGGAGGGCACCACCTGCTCGATCGGAACCCCGCTGGACAGCACCATCCGCCTGCTCGACCCCGACGGCCGGCGCGTCCCCCCGGGGTGCTGGGGCGAGGTGTACGCCGGGGGCCCCGGGCTCGCGACGGGCTACCTGGGCGCTCCGGCGCAAGCGGCTCGGCGTTTCCTCGACGTCGACGGCCTGCGCATGTTCCGCACGGGCGATCTCGCCCGATTCCTGCCCGACGGCCACCTCGAGTACGGCGGCCGGCGTGACCTCCAGATCAAGGTCCGCGGGCTGCGTGTGGAACCAGGTGAGGTGGAGTCCGTCCTGCGTGCCCTTCCTGGGGTGGTACAGGGCTCGGTCGTCGGACAGCCGGACAAGGAGCAGGGGGCCCAGCTGGTCGCCTTCGTCCAGCCGGACCCGGACAAGGAGGTCACCGCCGCCGGTCTGCGCGCGGAACTGGCGGAACGGCTCCCCGCACACTGTGTTCCCCGGCTGATCGTGATGCTGCCGGTGATGCCCCTGCTACTGAGTGGCAAGATCGACCGGTCCGCCCTGAAGCCTCCCTCGCGCGGCGTCCTGGAGGGCGCCCGGCCGATCGACGGGACCGAGGCCGAGCTCGCCGCCCTCTGGTGCTCGGTACTGGGCCTGGAAGAAGTGGGCACCGACCTTCCGTTCGTCACCGCAGGGGGCGATTCCCTGCGCGTGCTGGTGCTGCGAGCCGCGATGGAGGACGCGTTCGGCATCGTCGTGCCGCTCGGCGAACTCATGAAGCGAGTGACAGTGCAGGAGCAGGCCGTCCTGGTGCGTGTCCTGCAGGACCAGGACGGCTCCGGCGGCCAGGAGCAGGGAGCCAGCCAGGACCAGGAGGCGCTTTCACCTGGAGCCGACAGCGGGCAGCGCCGCACCGGGATAGAACAGGCCCGGCTGCGCCGTCGTGCCGCGAGGGCCAGGAGTCGGCGTGACTGACATCGCTGTGGTGGGGCTCGCCTTCAGCTTTCCGGGAGCCGGCGGCGAGGACGCGCTGGACGCCCTTCTCCTGTCGGGGAACGACGCCGTCGACCGGGAGCCGTCCTCACCCGCTCGCGCTCTTCCCCCGGGGGCGAGCTGGGTGAGCGCCTCGGCCCGGCTGGAGGCGCCCTTCGACTTCGACCCCGGCCTGTACGGGATGTCGCCCCGGGAGGCGCTGCTGACCGATCCCCAGCACCGGATCTTCCTCGACCTGGCGCGCCGGGCTCTCGAGAACGCCGGGGTCCGGGGCGGCGCCCATACGGAGATCGGGGTCTACGCGGGCTGCGGGACGAATCGGCACGAGCGGCTGCTGGAGCAGAGCGGGATCACCGACGCCACCGACGGCAATCTGGTGGAGACCGGCAATCACAAGGACTATTTCGCCTCCAGGATCAGCTACCGGCTCGACTGCCGGGGCCCCGGTGTGACGGTGCAGTCCGCGTGCTCCACCGGACTGCTGGCCGTGCACCTGGCCGTGCAGGCGCTCGAGTCCTACGAGTGCGAGGTCGCGCTGGCCGGTGCGGCAGCCGTCCGGGTGCCCTTGGAGCACGGCTACGCCGCTCACCCCGGAGGCATCGGCTCTCCCAGCGGTGCCTGCCGCCCGTTCTCGGCCCGCGCCGACGGCACCGTGCCGGGCGACGGGGCCGGCGTCGTGCTGCTGGCGCGCTGCGAGGACGCACGGGAACGCGGCTGGCCGGTACGGGCCGTGATCCGGGGCACCGCGGTCAACAACGACGGCCGCAAGGACGCCTTCTCCTCCGTCAGCAGCGCTCGACAGCAGGCCCTGATCCGCGACGCCCTGGAGATCGCCGGGCTGCGCGCGGAGCAGATCGGCTACGTGGAAGCCCATGGTTCCGCCACCGCGCTGGGTGATGCCGTGGAGTGGGACGCGCTCTCCCGCGTCCTGCCGCACTCCGGGGTCGGCTCGGTCAAGTCCCAGCTGGGACACCTGCGGGAAGCGGCCGGCATCGCAGGCCTGATCAAGGCCGTCCTCTCGGTGGAACGCGGTGTTCAGTACCCCAGCCTGCACCGGGGACGGGCAGCCGATTACGTGACCGACGGGGGCCCCGTCCTGGTCACCGAGCCGAAGGAGTGGACCGACTCGCCGCGGCGCGCGGTGGTCAACTCCTTCGGACTGGGCGGTACCAACGTGAGCGTCGTTCTCGAGCAGGCACCGTCGGCGCCCGGCGCCGCGCGGGTGCCGGAAGCGGCGCAGGTCCGAACGCGGACCGTCGCCACGCCCCACGTGCTGCCCGTGTCCGCGGCCGGAGCCGAGACCTGCGTGGAAACAGCCGACGCGGTGGCCGGTGTCCTCGAATCGGGCGCGTCGACTGCCGGGGTCGCCCGCACCCTGGGCGTGGGCCGTGAGGCCCGCCCGTGGCGTCGTGTGGTGGTCGCCACCACACGTGAGGAGGCCGTGCACGCCCTTCGGAGCGTCACACCCCGCAGGGCCACTCGGACCGCCCGCATCGGGATGGTGTTCTCCGGTGTCGGCGACCACTATCCGGGCATGGGCCACGGCCTGCGGGAGTGCATACCGGGGTTCCGTGCCCACCACGATCGAGCGGTCGCGCACGCGCAGCGGCACACCGGGGTGGACCTCTCCGCACTGTTCACCGCCAGGCGGCCGCGGCCCGCGTCCGGAGGCGGGATCGACCTGAGGGCCATGCTGCGAGGAGGAGGCACCGTCCCTCCCACGTTCGACGGGCCCCTCGTCGCACACGCCGCGCTGTTCACCCTTCAGATGTCACTGCTTCACTCACTTGAGGACATCGGCCTGCGACCGGCCGCGGTCTTCGGCCACAGCCTGGGCCAGGTCGCCGCCTCCTACGCCGCCGGTGCCCTCGACGAGGACGACGCCTACCGCCTTGTGATGGCACGGGCGGGACTGCTGGCCCGCGCACCCGAGGGCGCCATGCTGGGAGTTCTGGCCGCGGCCGAGGAACTGCCCGAGCTGCCGCCCGCCGTGCACGTGGCCATCCGTACCTCGTCCCACTCGTGCGTGGTCGCCGGGGAACCGGCCGGCATCGACCTCTTCCGAAGGACGCTGGACGAACGAGGGGTCGGCCACCGCACCGTGGCCGACGGCCTGGCCCTCCACACACCCCTCATGGACGCCCTGCGTCCGGAGGTGAGGGAGCTGGCCAGGGGAGTCGTGCGACCGCCGAAGCTGCCGATCGTGGTGGACACCACGGGTACCTGGGACACCGGGGAGATGGCCGGTCCGGACTACTGGCCCGACCAGTTGTCCAGAACCCTTCACGTCGGTGACGGCATCCGCGCCCTGGCCGACCGCTGCGACGTCCTGTTGGAGATCGGTCCGGGGCAGCTGCGGACCATCGCCCGCCAGAGCGGTCTCGATCCCGCGTCGGCCGTCACCACGGTGCGCCGCGGTTTCGATGAGCGTGACGACGGGACCGTGTTCCTTTCGGCTCTCGGCCGCTGTTGGGAGGCGGGCGCTCCCGTCCGCTGGGAGTCCGCGTGCGCGTTCACCGTCCAGCCGGTGCCCCTGCCTCCCACCGCGTCCCGCCCACGACACTTGATCGTTTCGGGGGACCGTATCGCAGCGGCGGCGCCCAGCGGGTCCACAGCGCATCTCCTCGAGCCCGGAGCGGAGCCGGGCACGGGCTCTGGCACCCCCGCAGCGGCGCGCGTGCGGGACGGCTTGTCCCGCGCCGGGCAGGTCGGGGAGACGGTGCGCGCGGCGTGGTCCGCCGTTCTCGGGGTGGAGCCGGTCGGGGACGACCACTTCTTCGACCTCGGCGGCGACTCCCTGATGGGCCTGCGTCTGATCGCAGGCCTCTCCGACGCCCTCGGGCGGCCGGTGCCGTCCGCGGTGGTCTTCCACCGGGCACGACTGGACGAGATGGTGACCTCGATCGAGCACTGGATGCGTACGGGTGAGGTTGTGCAGGAGTCGTGCGAAGGAACGAAGGAGGCCCGATGACCTCGTGGACGGAGCAACCCGTAGGTGTCGTGGGCGCCGGCACCATCGGCGTGAGCGTGGCACACGCTCTCGCCCGGTCGGGCGTACCGGTCGTCATCCATGACGTCGTCCCGGACGCCCGGGCGCGGGTGCGGAGCGGGATGGCCGACCTGGAGCGCCTCGCCACCCTGCGCCGCGGCAAGGGGGCGTCGGCGGACGTCTCGGTGACCGCGGACCTCGCCGACCTGGCCCGGACCTCACTGGTCGTGGAGAACGTCGTGGAGGACCCGGCCGTGAAGGTCGAGGTGCACACGGCGCTCGGCCAGGTGCTCCCCGAATCGACCGTGGTGGCCGTCAACACGTCCGCCGTGCCGATCACGACGCTCGGCACGGCACTCGGCGACCCCCGCCAAGCGGTCGGGGTGCACTTCATGAACCCGGTCGCCCTCATCGACACCGTCGAAGTGGTCAGCACGCCTTTCACCGGTGAGGAGTCCCTCCGCACGGTGAAGAGCCTGCTGCGGCACATGGGCAAGCGACCGGTGGTGGTCGAGGACCGGGCCGGGTTCGTCATCAACCGCAGCCTGATGCTTTTCGTCAACGAGGCCATCGCGACGCTGGACGACGGAGTCGCGGACGCGCGCAAGGTCGACCAGCTGTTCCGCGGATGCCTGGGCCACCGGTCCGGCCCCTTGCAGACCGCCGATCTGATCGGCCTCGACACGGTACGGGACACCCTTCTGGTGCTGCGTGAACACCACGGGGACAAATTCACCCCCGCGCCGCTGTTGGACCGGCTGGTCGCTGAAGGACGCCTCGGCCGCAAGAGCGGCTCAGGGTTCTACGACTACTCCAGGACAGGAGGCAGCCATGCATGACGCTCCCGCTCATCCCGACGTTCGCGCAGATGTGCTCGACTTTCTCGGCCGGTATGCCGACTCGGTCGACGACATCGGCTCCGACGAACCGCTCATCAGCAGCGGCATGTTCGACTCGATGGTCGCCGTGCAGCTCATCGACATGATCCAGCGCCGGTACGGCGTCGAAGTCGAGGACCAGGACTTGGACATCGCGAATTTCGACACCCTGGACGGCATCCAGCGCTTCGTGGAGAGCAAGAGGAGGAAACGACTGCCATGACGGACGGTCCTCTCGGCGCGTTCTCGGACCTGCTCCGTGCCCACGCGGACGAACTCGAGGTCTGGGACGCGGAGGGCGGCGTACCGCGGGAATTCGTCGCCTCCCTCGCCTCGACAGGCGTCCTGGGCGCCATGCTCGGACCCGAGGCAGGGGGAACGGCGTGGACCGTTCCCGAGTACGTGACGGCCTGCCGCCGGCTTGCCGGCCATTCCCCTTCCGCCCAGACTCTGCTGACCGCGCACGCCATGGTCTGCCGGGCTGTGGAGCGCTGGGGATCGGCGTCCTCGCGCAAGGACCTCGAGCCGCTGGCTCGGGGGGAGGCGCTGGGGGCCTTCGCGCTCACCGACGACTCCGCGGGCAGCGACGCCCGCCGTCTTGGCACCTCGGCCGTCGAACAGCCCGGCGGGTGGCGTCTGGACGGTGTGAAGCGGTGGGTGTGCTTCGGCCTCCAGGCATCCCACCTGCTGGTGTTCGCCAAGGCGGATCAGGGCGACGTCGCCTTCGTGGTGCTGTCGTCCGACCCCGGTGTGCGCATCGAGCCGGACGAGCCTGTGCGGGGGCTCGCCACGGCACACCTGGCGAAGGTGCACCTGGAAGGAACGCTGGTTGCGGCGGACCGGATGGTCGCCCGGCCAGGCTTCGCGGTCTCCCAGGTGGCGACCCGGACGCTGCGCCTGGGGCGGCTGTGCGTGGCGGCCGGGGCCCTCGGCATCGCCGAGCGGTGCCGCGACCTTCTGATAGCGCACTCCACGTCCAGGCAGCAGTTCGGCGGTCCGCTCAGCGATCTCGGCGGTGTGCGGTCGAAGATTGCGGAGGCGGCCCTCTCGACTCTGGCGGCGGAGCATTGCGTGCGGGAGGCGGCCGAGGCCCTGGAGCACGACGATCCGGAGGTGGAGCGGCTGGTGATCGCCGCGAAGCTCACGGCGACGGCGGCGGCCACCACCGCCGCGCGCGCGGCCGCCCAGGTCCACGGCGCACGGGGACTGGTGGCGGGCTCCGTCGTCGACCGCCGGGTCCAGGACGCGCGGGCCATGGAGATCATCGAGGGCAACACCGAACTCCTCACGGACGCCTTCGTGACACAGAGCCTTGCCGAGTGGCGGCAGCGTCGACAGGAACGTGCCGTGCCCCGTGAGGGCGGCCAAATCCGGACAGGGGGAGCGGAGTGAACCGGTCACGAACCGCACCGCAGGTGAAGGTGGTCGTCTGGGACCTCGACAACACCTTGTGGGACGGCGCGCTGGTCGAGGGTGCGGACGGGACGCCGAGGCCGTCCGTGGTGCGGATCATCCAGGAGCTGGACGGGCGGGGGGTGTTGCAGTCGGTGGCGAGCAAGAACGACGCCGCCGTCGCCATGCCCGTTCTCGAGGCCGCCGGGCTGGCCGAGTTCTTCCTGTACCCGGAGATCTCGTGGAGCCCCAAGTCCGACGCGGTGAAGCACATCGCGGCTGCCCTGAACGTCGGGACCGACACGGTGCTGTTCGTGGACGACGATCCCTTCGAGCGCGCCGAAGTGGCCGCGAGCCATCCCGAGGTGCGTTGTGTGGACAGCCGCGATGTCCACACCCTGCTGACCCGGGACGACATCCCGGCGCCGGACGCGGTCCCGGCCGACTCCGTCTCACGCCGCGAGCTGTACCGACGCGAGGAACGACGCCAAGCGGACGAGAGGGTCTTCACCGGCACCAAGAGCGAGTTCCTCGCCTCACTCCACCTCCGGCTGGCCATCCGGGACGCGCGCCCCGAGGACCTCACGCGCGCGGCGGAGCTCACCACGCGCACCAACCAGCTCAACACCACGGGTCTGGCCTTCGGGCAGCGAGAGCTCTCCGCGCTGACGACGGATCCCGGGCACTCGGTACTCGTCCTCGAACTCGAGGACGACTTCGGTGAGTACGGCATGATCGGCGTGGTGGTCGTCCGCCACACCGACGACGAGATGCGCGTGCGGCTGTTCCTGCTCTCCTGCCGTGTGATGGGCCGCAACCTGGTGCCCGCGATCGTCGCCGAACTCGCGGACGCGGCCCGTGCCCGGGGTGTCGCGCTCACCGCGGACTTCGTCAGCACCCCGGTCAACCGGCCGATGTACGTCACCTACCGGTTCGCGGGCTTCCGCGAGCAGGACGAGCGCGACGGCGTGAAGAACCTGGCCCTGGCCGGTTCGCCGTCCGAAGCGGCGACCGCGCACGTGCGGATCACCGATCGCCCAGTCACCCTTGGCACCACGAAAGGCAGTCACCAGTGAAGGCATTCACCGACCGCTGGATAGAGAACTTCTCCGGCAAGTACGACAACGAGACGCTGGGGGAGATCACCTGGGTCACCGGCGCGGTGAACCCGCCGGTCGCCGAACTGGTCGTCTCCCTCACCATCGAGCCCGGGGCACGTGTGATCGACCTCGGATGCGGTGCCGGAGTCCAGTCGGTGTTCTTCGCCCAGCACGGTTACCGGGTCACGGGCGTCGACGTCTCGCCCCAGGCGCTGAAAGCTGCCCGCACCCTGTCGGGCTTCTACGGAGTCGATGTCGACTGGGTCGAGGCGGACGTCCTCGAGACCGGGCTGCCGGCCGGCGAGGCGGACCTCGTGCACGACTCCTTCATCTTCCACAACATCCGCCCCGAGGCCCGGAGTGCCTATGTGGCCGAGGTCGCGCGGCTGTTGAAGCCCGGAGGCCGGATGGCGGTCGTCGGCTTCTCCGACCACATGGTGCCCGGCAGCGGACCGATCCGGCTGACTTCCGACGACATCCTCTCGGCCTTCCTGCCGCATTTCGCCGTCGACGAACTGCGCCGGTTCCGCAATTTCCCCACGGCCAAGAAGCCGGACCAGTGGCACTGGTTCGCTCTGCTGACCCGGCGGTAAGGACAATGGACGCCAACATGACAGGAACACGATTCGAAGGTGCCCGTGTCGTCGTCACCGGCGGTGGCCGGGGCATCGGTCGAGAGACGGCACTGGCGTTCGCCCGCGAGGGCGCCAAGTCCGTGGTGGTCGCCGCCCGCACGTCGGCTCAGGTGGAGGCCGTGCGGGCGGAGCTGCGGTCGATGGGTACCGATGCCCGTGCCTACGCGGTCGACGTCGGCGACGAGGACGCCGTACGGGTGGTGGTCGAGGACGTGCTCACCGAACTTGGGGGCGTCGACATCCTCGTCAACGCCGCGGGCGCCTTCGATTTCGGGGAGACGACCACCTTCGACGCGGAGCGCACGCGCCGGCTCCTCGACACCAACGTACTGGGCACGATGACCATGTCGCGCCTGGTCGCACCGTCGATGACGGCCCGGGGACGAGGCAAGATCGTCAACTTCACCTCGCTGCTGTCCCATACGGCCTTCCCCGGGCGTGCCGCCTACTCGGCGAGCAAGGCGGCGGTGCTGGCCCTGACCCGCTCCCTGGCCCTCGAGTGGGCCCCTCACGGAATCAACGTCAATGCCGTGACACCTGGAATGATTCAGATAGAGACGCCGCATCCGGCGATCGAAAGCGGTCAGCTCGCCCACGGCGACATCGTGGGCCGGATCCCCGCCGGACGGCGCGGACACCCCCGGGACGTCGTCGGTGCCGTTCTCTTCCTGGCAGGGCCCGACAGCGACTACGTGCACGGTCACGCCCTCGCGGTCGACGGCGGCTGGCTGGTGAACGGATACGTGTCATGAGCCTTCCCCGACGGCACGGCCTGCTCGGATGCGGGCGCGTGGCCGACAACCACGCGGACGCGGTGCGGGCTCTCGGTCACGGCTGGGAGCTCGCGGTGGCGTGCGACATACGGCCGGAGCGGGCCGCGGACCTCGCCGAGCGGCACGGCGTCGCAGAGGTGGAGTCGTCGGCGCAGGCCCTGCTGCACCGTCCCGACCTGACATCGGTGTCCGTCCTCACCGAACACGCCGCACACCCCCGCTGGGTGGAGTCCGCGCTGCTGGCGGGCAAACACGTGCTCGTGGAGAAGCCGCTGGCCTTCACCGCGGACCGGGCGCGGGAACTGGTGAAGCTCGCCGCGGACTCGGGCCTGGTCCTGGCCACCGTCTCCCAGCACCAGTACGACCCGGTCGTCGCGCTGGTGCGAGGTTGGCTGAAGGAAGGCATGCTGGGCGATCTCGTGCTGGTGCGCGGTTCCCTGGAGGCCTCACGGCCCGCCGAGTACTACACGTCGAGCTACTGGCACGGCACCTGGGCCGTCGAGGGCGGGTCGGCCCTGATCAACCAGGGCTACCACTGCCTGGACGTCGTCCGCGGGCTGGTCGGCCCGCTGAGCGTGGACTCCGCTCGTGCCGTCACCCCGTCGGCGGGAGCACCCCAGGAGACCGAGGTGACCGTCGCCGCGTTGCTCAACGCCGACGGGCTGCCTGTCGTCTTCACGACCACCACCGGCAGCTCCACCCGCTGGCGCACCCGCATCGAGCTGGTGGGTTCCCGTGGGACGGTCGAGTTCGACATCGACCACCCCGCCCGGTTGCACCGGATCTCCGGAGACCCGGCCCTGAGGGCGGCGGCCGAGGCCGCCGACCTGGAGGATGCCTCATCGCCCGCACCGGGCATCGACTACTACGGCATCTCCCACCGACGGCAGATCGCCGACTTCGCGAAAGCCGTGGAGAGCGGCCGTCCCCCCACCGTGCCTCCCGAGGACGGTGTGGAGATGGCGGCCCTGCTGGACGCCGTGTACCGGGCGGCCTCGCTGCCACGCCCCGACGAGGCGTCCGGTGGGTGAGGTGGTCGCGGCGGCCGGGATGCCCCACACACCGGTGTTTCCCCAGGTCGCCATGGAGGATCCGGCAGGTTCCGTGGCGAGGCGGTACGGGGTGCTCCGTGACCTGGTCGAAGGAGCCCGGCCCGACGCCCTGCTCATCGTGAGCGGGGACCACTTCACGACCTACGGCCTCGGTGCGGTTCCCGCTCTGGCCGTGCACGTGGGAGACCTGAGGGGCCCGGCCGATCCAGTGCCGGGGCTGCGCTCCGCGCCGATGACCGGCGCGATGGGGCTCTCACGTCACATCCACCAGCACCTGGTCTCGCACGACTTCGACCCGGTGGTCAGCATCGGCGCGTCCGTCGACCACGGAATCGCCGTGCCCCGCTGGTTCCTGGATCCAGAGGGCCGGATACCCGTGGTCGCGGTCCAGGTCAACACGTTGCTCGCTCCTCTGCCGTCCCCGCGTCGTTGCCTGAAGCTGGGCGAGGAACTCCGGGCCGCCGTCCGAAGTTCTGGAGCGGGACGCGTCGCGGTGGTCGCCAGCGGCAGCTTCTCCCTCGAGGTGGGCGGGCCCGCCCTCGGGCACGACCGCCTGTGGGCGGTGCCGGATCCGGACTGGGCGGCCGCGGTGGTGGACCACCTGACGGTGGGCAGGACGGACGAGCTGATCGCGGCCATCACGCCGGAGGTGCTCGGTGGGGCGGGGACAGTGGCCGGGGAGGTGCTGGCCTGGCTGGTCGTCCGTGGGGCCACCAGCCATCTGCGGCTGGCATCCATGTCCTACCACTTGGGGGAGGGTCATGCCTTCGCGGGCTGGAATCACTGACGTCGGCGTCGTGGCCGGGGCGGCCGAGCTCAACTCCGTCTGCCTCCGCGTGGGGACCGACCCCGATTTCGCGCAGCGACTGCGCGCGGACCCGGTCGCCGCGCTGCTGGACGTGCCGTTGCCCCCCGCTCACCGCCAGGCCCTGCTGGCGGGTGACGTCCGCAGGCTCTTCGAGATCGGGGTCCACCCGGTTCTCTTGGTCCGGCTGGCCACGGCCCGGCTGTTCGGGGTCGACGAGGAGAACTATCCGCGCCTCATCCGAGGAGCCACCCCGCCGCGCGCGGGTGACGGGACGTAAGCGTCCGGGCGACCTGGCAAGGGGCGGTACGAGTCGTACCGCCCCTTGCGGGAGCCGGCGGGGGCGGCGCCGTGTGGGCCCGCCCCCGCCGGACGCCGGATCAGTCCCAGACCGGCAGTCGCCATTCGGCGTGGGTCTGCTCCGTGCCGTCGGCCGTCCGGGCCTTGCCGCGTACCGTGTCGTGGTAGAGGTCGGCGATCCGGGTGGTGACGGGGCCGGCCGCGCCCTGCCCCACCGTGCGTCCGTCCACCTCGGTGATCGGCAGCACCTCCGCCGCGGTGCCGATGAACAGCACTTCCTCCGCCTGCAGCAACTCGGCACGGCCGATCGCCCGTGCCTCGGCCGGTATGCCCGACTCGCGGCACAGCTGGAGGACGGTGGCGCGGGTGATCCCGTCGAGAACACCGGACGCCAGCCAGGGGGTGACGAGGACTCCGTCGCGGACGATGGCCAGATTCGCCCCGGAGCTCTCCGTCAGATGGCCTTCTTGATTGACGAAGATCGGCCAGTCGGCCCCGCGTGCTCTCGCCTCGTTGGTCCCGAGCCGGCCGTTGTGGTAGTTGGAGAACGCCTTGAGCTGCGGGGGCATCGCGTTGGCCCCGAAGCGGGTCCAGGAGGAGACCGCCGCCTTCGCGGTGGTGTCGGTGCCCAGCTTGGACCGGAAGGGCCAGACATCGATGACGATCTCGACCTCGGTGCCGGCCTGCACCATCTGTTCGCGGTGCACCCCGGCGGCGAAGCACCACGGCCTGATGTAGGTGTCGTCGTGCCGGTCGTTCCGGCGGCAGAGTTCGACCGTGGCCTCGACCAGTTCCTCCAGTGACCACGGCGACACCAGATCGGACCAGGAAATGGAATTCAGCATCCGCTGCAGGTGGTCACGGAGCCGGAACACGGTGAGGCCGCCGTCCCCGCCACGATAGGCGTGAATGCCCTCGAAGGATGCGGACACCGAGGCATGACCGACCGAGCCGACGTGCACGGTCGCCTGGTTCCACGGCACGAACGAGCCACTGCGCCAGACCGGGTGGTCGGGTGACATGTCCGGTGGGGAGGCGGCGGAGCTCGTCATGAGCCCGAGGGCGCGCGGTAGACGGAAACCTGGTTCTCCGATTCCTGGGTGTACGGCTCCCGCCGCCATCCGCCGTACCGGTTCTCGAGTTCGAGGCCGGCGAGCTTGGCCATGAGGTCCATCTCGCTGGGGTGTATGTAACGGAGGAAGGCCGGCAGCATCGTGATGCCCTGTTCCGTGATCCGCACGTGCTGCTCGAGGACGGTCTGCTTCGCACGGTCGTGGACGTCGGCCTCGATGGTCACGTGCCCGACCCCCACGTCGTAGACGTGGGCCCGCGACCCCCGGTGGAAGCGGGTGACATCGGGCACGAAGGCTTCGACCACGAACCGGCCACCGGGCTCCAGCGCCTTCGCGGCCTGCCGGAAGCAGGCGACCTGCTCCTCCTGGTTCGCCAGGGCGTAGATGGTGTTGAGAACCAGGGCGGCGGTCCGGTACTTGCGCGAGGTGGTGAAGTCACGCAGGTCGCCCCTCTCCACCGGGATGTCCTTGCCGGCCGGTTTCTCCCTCAGCCGGGCGATCATGGCCTCGGAGATGTCGGTGCCGTGGACCTCGACGCCCCGTTCGACCAGCGGGACGGCGATACGGCCTGTGCCGATGGCCAGTTCCAGCAACGGTTCGTCACCCGCCAGTTCGGCGAGGAAGTCGACGGCTTCCTTCGGGTCCGGCCAGGGCTGCTCATCGTAGGCGTTGGCCCAACGGGCGCCATAAGTCTGTTCGTTCCAGGTCACCCGCCTAATGGTAACTGTCAAAGATCCTTTGGAGAATGGCTGTTCGATGTCTCTTTTTGATCAAGGCGCCATTTCTCTCGGGGGCGTGCTCCGAGTTCGCGTTCCAGCTCCTCTACCACTTCGGACACCTCCGGGCGCTCGGACGGACGCCTGCCGACGTCGAGGTAGAGACGGACCGTCAGGCTGCGCCGGCCGGGTCCGTAGGGCGCTCCGACGAAGTCCTCGACGGTCCGGGCGTCCCGGATCCCGCGGACGGACCGGGCCACTGCGAGCACCTGGCCGGCGGTGACGTCCGTGCCCAGCACGAAGGAACGGTCGATCGCCGTGCTGCCGAACAGCCGCCCGCCGCGGGCGGATCTGCCGCGACCGGGAACGCGGTCGCTCCTCAGCGCCGCCTCGATGTCCAGCTCCGCGGACACCGCCCCGTACCGTGGCGGTTGCCGCCGGCCCGCCGGGGGATGCAGCCGCAACCGGCCCACCACCCGGTCACCGGCACCGAGCAGCGGCGCCTCCAGGGAGCCGCGGGGAACGTCCCCGGCCCGGACTTCCACGTGGAGCGCGTCAGCCGCCACGTCGACGGCCTGGCGCACCAGGGCCAGTGCCGCCGACACCGACCGGCCCGGGCGCCCCCCGAGGCGCACGACGATGCCAAGGTGCTGCCGCTCCGCAGGCAGCGCCGCACCGTCCGTGGCCGGGAAGACGACCCCGATCTCGAACGAGCCCCTGGGATGCTCCTTGCCCTGTTGCGGGACCGGCAGCCGGTGCTCCGGCGCGAGCATGCCGGTGACGAGGTCGGAGCGCAGATCCACCCCCGGGGTGCGAACCCGCGCGACCCGAGGTGCCCCGCTGCCCCGGCTTCTGCCCGCGATTGTGTGTCCGGCCTCCCGGAGGCACGGCGTCCGCACCTCGAAGAGGCCGATGGCGGCGAGGGCGGGCCCGACCCGGTGAACGGAGGGGCGGCGCGGCGGTGTGCGCCGCCGGAACGCGGGCAGCGACGCGGCGCTGCTCGCGCCGGCCCCCAGACACCGCACCAGGTCGGCGACGCATGCGTCCGCGTCGAGGTGGCCGCGCCACCAGGGAAGCTCGAGGCGGCCCTGCTCGGAAAGCAGGCCGCCCCAGGCCCGGACCACCTGGACGAGCCGGGAGCGGTCGGGCTCTGGACCCCATGACTCCCGCCAACCGGCCCACAACTCGTCCACCACCAAGGACGGCCGGACGACGCCGCGACCCCAGACCGGCCCGGCCGGCTCCGGGCCTTCGCCGGGTGCCCTCAAGTCACCGATGGCCGCCCTGAGGGCAGCAACCAGACGCCCGGGGGCGCGCGCACCTGAGAACTCGTCGACCGTAGGGGTGTCCACGGTCACCTGGAGGAACTCCCGGCCGTCGAGGACGCGCAGCGTGAGAGCGGCGCCGAAGGCCGCGAGCGCCTGGGCCGCGACCTCGTTCCACCGGGACGCGAGCCACCGACTCCGGCCGGTCTCGAAGGGCACTCGCGCCGCGACAGCTCCGTCCGGGACGTCCGTCCAGGTTCTGGAGTCCGCGCGGAGTGCTGTCGAGGGCGCCGTCGCGGGCGGACCGGGTATCCCGGCCGCTGCCCGGCTGATGCCGTCCAGCCCCCATGAATGGCGGACCATAGCCCACTCCTCAGGGGCGCGGACCTCGATGCCGCGGCCGTCGGCACGCGCCTCGACCCCGCGCTCGCGCAGCAGGCGGGCGACCTCCGCGGCGGTCAGCAGCCCGTCGGCCCACCCGGACGAGGGTGCCGGTACCGAAATCGTCCTCATGACGTCCCCCAGCTGTGGACCACGGCGGCCTCCGACGTCATCAGCAGACCGATGTCCCCCAGGCCCCAGCGCAGCAGTGCCACCCGGTCGACCGAGAGTCCGCACGCCACTGCCCGTCCTTCCCGGAGGGCCAACGCCGATCCGTCCAGAACGGTGGCGGGCAGGACGCTGCCTTGAGCGATCTCCAGTGAGCGTGCCCCGCGGCACAGGGCGCACTCGTCGTCCGGCTCGCAGCAGCACTCCGCGTGCAGGCTCCACCCGGTCGGCCGCCCGTCCCGGAGCACCGGCCGGATCTCCACCGGCCAGTCCTCCCCGAGTGCTTCCCGCGCCAGGAGATCCAGCAGACGCGGAAGGTGGGCGGGGCGCGCCTCCTCGCCGGTCAGCACCACGTCCATCTGGGTGAACTGCCAGGCACTGCGGGCAGATCGGCGCTCGTGCCGGAAACAGGGACCCACGACGAACGCCCGCACTTCGTTCGTCGTGGTGGTCGCGAGCAGATGGGCGACCCCCGCCGAGGTGTGACTGCGTAGCAAGTGGTCGTCGTCCAGCCAGAAGTTGCGGTGCTCGGCACGCACGGGCGCTCCCGCCGGCACTCCCAACCGGTCGAAGTTGTACTCCGCGGACACCACGACGGGGCTGTCGAACTCGTCGAACCCGTAGGATTCGAGCACGGCCCGCAGCTCCGCCACCACCACGGTCACCGGGTGGGCGCCACCGGCCCCGCACGACGGCGGACGCAAGGTCAGGTCGGCCGTCCACTGCTCCTTCTCCGGAATGCCCATCGCCTTCCCGCCCGGACCGTGGGAAGGGCCGACGCCGAAAGCACGCCCCCGGTCCTGAGTCCGCACCCTCCGAGACGGCGATCACGAAGTCTCGTCGACGGACATGAGCCCTGTCCCGCTTGGATTGACGAGGCAGACTGTACCCAGTCACCGTGACCGAAGTCGATCAATTCAGTCGACGAAAACGACAGTTCAGGGGCATCGCGTGATCCTCACCCATGTGCGTCCGGCGGGCCGCGGATCCGAGGTGGTGCTCCGCACAGGACGGTCCCAGGACGTCCTCGGGCCCCTGGGCGGGCCGGCCGCACGGACGAAGGCGCTTCTGTCCGCCGCCGAGCGACGGCGTTACTCCCGCATGCGCACCGCGGAGGGCAGGCAGGACTTCCTCGCGGTGCGCGTGCTCGCACGTGGACTGATCGAGGACGTGACGGGTGTGCCGGCCGACGCCGTCGCACTGGCCCAGAGCTGTCCGGGCTGCGGCTCGGAGGGCCATGGCCCGCCTCGCGCGCTGAACTGCGACGTCCAGTTGAGCTGGGCGCACAGCGGCGGCGAAGTGGTGGTGGCTCTGTCGGAGCGACAACGTGTCGGCGTCGACATCGAATCCCTGGAGCACTTCTCGGTCACCCCCGCCCTGCTGGCGGCCGCCCTGCCGGTGGCCGAAGCCGAGCAGGTCCTCGCGGCGGGGGACACCCGACGCGCCTTCCTTCGGATGTGGACCGTGAAGGAGGCACTGGCCAAGCTGGGCAGTGACGTGATGACCATGACCCGTAGGGACAGGCGGCAGCTCGCCGACTCCGTCGGCGCCGTCGCCCACTGGACGGAGGACCACGGTTCCTCGGTCGTCGGTGTGGCTGTCGCCGCCCGGGCCGACCTCTGAGGTGGGGCTCCTCCGCCGGATGCTGATCGTCTAGCCTTACGAGCACTCAAGGAGCCGCAGGGATCCGGGAATCGGGGAGGACCATGTCTCAGCGGGATACTGCCGTACCCGGACGCCAGAGGGCCTTCTGGACCTATTACCTGGCCTCCACCGCGAGCGACATCGGCTCGGCCGTGCGGGCCCTGGCGCTGCCGCTCGTCGCCGTGCTGGTTCTCGACGCGACGCCGCTGGAGGTCGCTCTCGTCACCGGGGCTGGTTTCGCGGCCTGGCTCCTGATAGGTCTCCCGGCCGGAGACCTGGTGGCGCGCCTGCCGCTGCGCGGCGCTCAGGTGGCGACGGACCTGCTCAGGGCTCTCTGCATACTCTCCCTTCCGGCCGCCTGGGCGTTCGATGTCCTGTCGGTGGCCCAGGTGGCACTGGTCGCCTTCCTCATCGGCCTGGCGGACGTGGTGTACGACGTGGCCAACTCCACCTTCATGCCGGCGGTCGTGCCGCGTGAGGACCTGCTGCGACGCAACACTCTGATGACCGGAACGCAGGCCGTCACGACTCTCGGCGGTCCGTCCTTCGGCGGTGTGCTCGTCCAACTGGCCGGGGCGGTGCCCGCTCTGCTCATCGACGCGGTGAGCTACATAGTGTCGGCTCTGCTGCTGCGCACCCTGCCCGAGCGCCCGCCCGCAAAGCAGCACACCGAGGGGGAAGGCATGGGGAAGCGGATCGCGGCAGGCTGGACATACGTCGTGAGCCACCCCGTCATGGCCCCCTTCATGTGGGCGAGCGCCGCCGTGAACTTCGCGGCCGGCGCCCAGCTCACGCTCTACCCGATCCTTCTGGCCCGCTCTCTCGACGTACCTCCGGCGCTCATCGGCGTACTCCTTGCCGGGGAGGGGGCGGGAGTGCTGATCGCCTCCACGGTGGCCACCCGGATCGTCGACCGACTCGGCACCTCTCGATCAAGCCTCGTCGGGGGCGTCGGCGTCGTGGTGGGAACCGTCGTGGTCGCCGCGGCCGTGCAGTGGCCTCCGCACGACCTGGTGTTCTACGGCGGCTTCCTCCTCGGCAACGCCCTGTGCGGTGGCAGCGCCGTCTTCGTCGCGGTCAACAGCCGGACGTTCGTCCAGTCGACCTGCCCGGCGGAGTTCCTGTCCCGGGTGACGGCGACCATGCGGTTCGTCACCTGGGGGGTGATTCCCGCGGGAGGGATGCTGGCGGCCCTGCTGGTGACCCGTCTGGGGACGACCGAGACCTTGTGGTGCGTCGCCCTTGCCGCTGTCGCGGTGCCGGTGATCCTGGCCCGCGGCGGGATCGGCAGGACAAGGGACCTGGCAGAGGCGCAGTGACGACCACGCACGTCACTTCGGCGGCCGGACCGCACGCAGCGTGAGGGAGACGGGGCCGCGGACGAACATGCCACGGCCCCATTCGGTGGAGACGACCTCCAGCTCGTTCGGCAGTTCGAGGAAACGATCGAGCACTGCCGCCGTCTGCAGCCGGGCGGCGGGTGCGCCCAGGCAGTAGTGACGGCCCCAGCCGAAACCGAGGTTCGGTGTCGGCGGCCGGTCCAGGAGGAGACGGTCGGGGTCCGCGAACACCCGGTGGTCCCGATTGGCCGCCGCCGTGAGCACCCACACGTCGTCGCCGGCCGCGATGGTGGTGCCTGCCAGCACGTGGCGGCGAGTGGCCCTGCGGGCGTCGAGCTGTACGGGACCACCGAAGCGGACGAACTCCTCGACGATGTCGACCGTGGCGTGGCCCGTCGCCTCCAGCTGCTTTCGGGCTTCCGGGTGGAGCACCAGCAGGCGAACGGCCATGGTCAGGAACTTCATGCTGGAGTCGGTCCCTGCCAGGATGAGCAGGACGACGGTGGCCACCGCTTCGTCCGGAGCGAGCAGGCCGTCGCGAACCGCCCGGGACAGCGACGACAGAACGTCGCGCTCGTCGGCCGGGCCCGTGCGCAGGCGTTCCTGGGTCCAGGTCCACAGGACCTCGTTGGCGGCGACCGCGGCCGACCTCGCGGCGCGCATGTCCACGGAATCGGTGGAGGCCTCGCCCGCTCCCGTGTACACGACCAGGGCGTTGGCCACTTCGGTGAAGGCGTCCAGCCAATCGGAGGGAATTCCGAGCAGCTGAGCCGTGACGAGGATCGGCACCCGCGCGAGGACCTCCGAAGCCAGGTCCACCGTCTCGCCCGAGCGGAGACGTTCATCCACGCGAGCCTGCGAGAACTGCTCCGTCACCACCTCGCGTATGACCTTCTCACGGTGAGCCATCCGACGCGCGGTGAACGCGTGACGGACCGCGGACCGCAGCCGTTTGTGGATGTCACCGTCGGAGGAGATCATGGTCGGTGACTCTCCGAACCACGGACCGGGGTCCTCGGCCAGAACCGACGAGGAATAGGTGTCGCCATCGTTGAGCACGCTCATCGCTTCGGCGTGGCGTGCCACCATCCAGACCCCCGCCCGCTCGTTCCGGACACAGGCCCCAGCCTCGCGGATGCGCGCGTAGGCGGGGTAGGGATCACGCAGTGTCAGGGGGTCGTTGAGATCGATGTCCATGCGCAGGCCTGTCTGTCGAACGCGTCGAGACATGGTGCCACAGCTGCTCGAATATGTTGTGATCACCCCGACTTGCTGAGAAGGAGTACGACAGCGTGACGAACGACGCGCCGACCGGCACCGCCCAGAGCCCCACCGACCGCTTCCGCTCACGGCTCCTGGAACCGACCCTGGAGTCGGCCCGAGCGATTCCGTTCTACGAACGGCACTGGAAGGGCCGCGACCTCAATCTGGACGAGCTGCCCACCGTCACGAAGAGGCAGCTGCTCGACAACCTCGCGTCCACCCTTCGTCCCGGCGCCGTGCCGGCGAACGTCGGTCACTCCACTGGAACCACCGGGCGGCCGTTCTTCCGGGTGAGGGGCCGAGAGGAGATCAAGGCGTACTCCGAGTATCTGCGCAGTGTGCGGACCGCCACCGCGGCCCGCAGCGGGGTGCCGGTCCCTCCGATGCTGCAGATCAGCGGAGCGCCGATCACCATCCACGGTTCCGTTCTCCCCGTCGAGACGGACGACATGCGACTCGCGGTGGATCTCTTCTCCGCCGAGGGCCTCGCTGCGACGGTGGACCTCCTCACCAGTCCGTCGCTGGACCTGCTCACCGAGGGGTTTCAGCGTGTCCTGTCCGCCAGCCCCGGTGGCGCGGTCCTGCTCACCCAGGAACTGGACCGGCGGGGCATGCCGACGCGGGAACTCGGCATCGAGGCCATCAGCGTCTACAACAGCGCCCTCCTTCCGAGGCAGCGATCCCTGCTGCGCCGGCACTGGGACGCCCGGCTCGTTGAACGCTTCAGTCTGTCCGAGGTTCTGGGCGGCGCCACCTTGTGCTATGAGTGCGGCCACTACCACCTCGATCCCGTGGTCGTACCGGAGGTACTGGACCTGGACCGGGACGAGCCGGCTGCCGACGTCGGAGAACTGGTGTTGACGGAGCTGCACCCCTTCTCGCAGGTGCAGCCGATGATCCGCTATCGCACCGGTGACCTTGTCCGGCGTACGCGGTCGGTCTGCCTGCCCCACGAGTTGACCTTCGACTACGTCGGGCGGGCCCGAGCAGGCGTGTTCTGGGGTGGGGAGCTGGTGCTGGGCGAGATCGAGGTGCTCGAAGCGGTCGAGGGCATCCCCGGACTGGCCCACGCGCCGGTCGGTGAGGAGCGGGAGCCCGTGGGCGCACCGCTGATCAGCCTTCGTCCCGAAACCCGGGGAGACGAACTCGTCCTGGTCGAAGCGCGAGTGGAGGTCGTCACGAGTCATGAACCCGGTGGGGCGCAGAACGTGCTGGACCAGGTGCACGAGCGCCTCACTCAGCTGCTCGCCGAGCGGGCGAAGGACGGAATTCCGCTCCGGGTGGTCCCCGCCGCTTCGTGAACTGATCATTTCTTTCTGCCAATTGATCGACACTGGCGGCATTAGCTGAGTACAGTCAGCCCAGTCGACCCTGAAGGGAGGTGTGCGAGATGAGCATCGAGAACCTGGTGAACGAGCTGATCGCCGAGCGGGACATCGAGATCGTGTCCGTCGTTGAGGCTGCGTGATCGCTGCCGCCGAGGGCGCGGACCCGGAGACCGGGCCCGCGCCCTCAGCACGTTCGAGAGCACATCCGCGGCCGGCCCGCCGGCCAGGGCCACGCCACCCGTGCGGTCTTGACGGAGGTCGGGCGCCGGGGAACGGTCGGCGGCCAGGAGAACACAATCACCGACATCGCCCCGCACCGGGACGGCGCGCCGTTCGGCCGGATTCGTCAACTTCGTTGTCACTGTAGGGAATTCTGGGGACAGGCGAGGCCCGAAGGTCACCGTGAGAAGGGCGGACGGCTGAGGCGCACGACATCGCGGCCGTCGTGTTCGACGTCCTCGTCACGATGGCCGACGAGCCGGGGGACTCCGGGCGGCGTTGCGTGAGACGGTGCCCGCGGCTGACGAGGCGTTCGTCAGCAGGCTGCTTACCCTGTGGCAGGGGCGCGTCAAACACGAGGTGCGGTGTATCGGGGGGGGAGGGGACGGGCCTGCGCCAACTCAGAGGCCCTCGACCGCGAGGCCGCCGAGCGCATGGCCGACCGCGCCGGGCTCGACGCGGCGGGCTGTCCGCCGGAGCGTGTGCTGATGGTCGCCGCACACGCCTGGGATCTCCGCGGGGCCCAGGCGGTGGGCATGCGCACCGCCTACGTGCGCCGACCCGTGGGGGATTCAGCCGCGGAAGGGCGACTCCTTCGACTGGCGGTCGGACGGCCCGGAGGAACTGGCCGCCGTGCTCACGGCGGCATGATGTCCCTGGTCAGTGCGGTGTGCTGCCGCCCCGGGGAGCGCACCCGGCTCGTGTACCGGATGCTGGTGCGCCACCCCGGCCGCCGGGGTGAGAAGAAGGGCTTCCGAAAGCCGGACCTGGCGGCACCTGACGGCCTTCCTGGACGCAGCGCACCAGGCACTCGGGTGCCGGCCGATCGTGCTGGTGTGGGACAACTCCCCCCCAGCACACCGACCGCGCGATGCGTGCCCTGCTCGCCGCACGTTCCTGGCTGACGGTGTTCCACTTCCCATCCTGTGCACCAGATTCGAACCCTGACGAGGGCGTGTGGGCGAGCCTGAAGAAGTCCCTGGCCAACCTGGCTGCCTGCACCACCGACCAACTCGCCGCGCTGATAAGGATCCGGCTCAAGCAGATGCAGTACCGTCCGGGCCTCCTGGACGGCTTCATCGCCGAGACCGGCCTCGTCCTGACGCCATGACAGGAGCAACGCACCCCGACGCGAAAACCTCAGAAGTCACCTCCGCCCGGACGAGACGTACACCATCGTCCACGTCTCTCATGTCCTCGACAGCGCCCATCGACGCATCACACCTCTCCCTAACCCGTTCAGCGCCCCCGGCCGCGCCGGCTACCGTCTCGTCGGCACGGCCATGCGCCTGCGGTTCGAACCGCCGCCGGGGCGACCGGAGCCATCCCCGTAGGCACATGAGGTTGAGCTGCGCCTATGGGGGCTCATTCCTGGCGACAACGGGCAACGGGCAACGGGCAACGAGCCGGGAGCACTCGGCACTGAGTAACTGAGGCGTGAGCCGACTCAGTGCCGCCGCATGTTGAAGGAGACACTTGAGCATGGCTTGCCGGAGTGAGGCCGAGCCGGGAATGTCTACTCGGGCCCGAAGGGTTGGTGTCCTCAGCCGGAAGGCGAACTCGCCACCCGCCTTCTACCGGAACTTCTCGGTCAGATCCACCTGACGCCCCATCCTGAGCCGCACGCGGCACATTCCCTGGGGTAGGCCGAAGAGCCGGACACTTCGGCACGGCAACTGGCCCGGAGGCGGGAGGGCCTTGACCCCTGATCCTGAACACGGGTTAGGCGGCTTCGGCCAGCGTAGTTGATGTTGTTTGGAGTGCTCGCTCGTAGGCGATCGGGCTGCGGTGGCCGAGGCGGGAGTGGCGTCGGACTGTGTTGTAGCGGTGCAGCCAGCGGAAGAGGTCCAGGTGGGCCTCGCGCTCGGTGTCCCAGGCCCGACGGCCCTGGAGGGTCTCCCGCTTGCAGGTCGCGTTGAACGACTCGGCAAGTGCGTTGTCCGCGCTGGAGCCGATCGCGCTCATGGACCGGGCCCGCTTCGCGGCAGGCGTCGGCGAAGGCCCGGCTGCAGTACTGCCCAGGTTCAACCAGTCGTTGCAACACCCCTGATCAGAGGAGTGTGTTGTGGGACGACCAGCGGGTTGGATGGCGGAGTTGACGGGGCGGTCGCCCATGAAGTCGCCGGGACGTCCCTCGACTCGGCGGGACGTCGAGAGACTGTTCTGGCAAGAGATCGCCAAGGGACTGACCAGTGAGGATGCGGCCATCGCCGTCGGGGCGGCGCCGGCGGTGGGCACCCGGTG